>NZ_FRAX01000004.1 GCF_900142465.1 Fibrobacter sp. UWH6 | reverse complement strand
TCTCAACTCAGTGAAAAGAAAAGACAAGATGAATACAATACCCGCCTTGCCAGCGCAGTACTTAAAGCGGAAGCTGCTGCAAAAGAAGCAGCAAAAGAAGCTGCAAAAGAGGCTACTAAGAATAAAACTCTTGAAATTGCAATGACTATGCTAAAACGGAAATACGGCATTAATGAAATCATTTCGATTTGCAGTCTCTCATCCAAGGAAGTCCTTAAACTGAAAGCCTCCTTAGAAAAGGGTTAAAGCAGAACAACAAGCGCGAACTATATGAAAAACTGATGGTCTAAAACCATCAGTTTTTTATCATTGAATTTAAGGGGGAGGATGTTGAATTGTTATCTTTACCCCACAAATTTCTTAAAATCTAGTTGGGTTAAAGATACTTGAATCTAAAGGAGAAAACGTGAAAGTCATTTTGCCAGTTGCCGGAAAGGGGGAACGCATGCGACCGTACACAAACGAGTTGCCAAAGTGTTTGCTTCCCGTAGGCGGAAAAACTATTATTGACTGGATCGTAGAAGACGCTTTAAAGCTCAATCCCTCCGAAACAATCTTCATTACCGGCTATAAAGCCGAGAAAATGGATCAGTATCTGGAAAGCAAACCAAACTGGGGCAAAACACGCGCCATTCTCCAGAGCGACCCCCAGGGGCTAGGTCAAGCCATCAGCTTAGCCCTCCCCTATGTCAACGATGAGCCCCTACTCATCATCCTAGGCGACACCCTCTTTGACGCCGACCTTAGCATACTCAATCCTGTACGTCATTCTGAGCGAAGCGAAGAATCCAGTAACATTCTATTCACCTACAAAGTCGCCGACCCCCGCCGATTTGGCGTAGCAGTCACCGACACCAACGGTAACATCCAACGTCTTGTAGAGAAACCCCAAGAATTCGTAAGTAACGAAGCCATAGTCGGCATCTACTACATCAAAGATGTAAAGGCGCTAAAAACAGCCTTGCAACACCTCATGGATAATGATATCCGAACCAAAGGCGAACTGCAACTGACAGATGCATTGCAGATGATGATTGAAGAGGGCTGCAAATTCCGTACGGCCCCTGTAAAAGAATGGCTAGACTGCGGTTTACCGGAAACCCTGATTGAAACGAACACTTGGTTACTGAACAATCGTCTATCAGGTACTATTGATCAAAACACTGCGGAATTGAATAATCACAACGCAATCATACCTCCCTGCCATATTGGCAAGAATTGCCGTATCGAAAATTCTACTATAGGTCCCAATGTAACCATCGGAGACAATTGCATTCTTAAGGATGCAATAATAAAAGATTGCGTGGTGTGGAACAATGTAGAACGTAACAGCATTAACTGTGAAAACCAGATTATAGCGAACGTATAAAATGAGGTTTTCCTATCTACTGATTGCTTTCTTTTTCTTGATTTTAAACGGGTGTTCAGACTTTTCATCCGACTCAAATGAATTTGAGCTCAGCGGGAAATTTTACGCTTGCGATGGCGATCGCTACGGCGAAATCATTGATGATTCAAAACTCGGCAAGAAACAATACTGTAATGGGTATCGATGGATAGACCTAGTTCCAGAAGATTCTATCGTCACAATTCGCCCAGAATCAAAAGATTCCACCGTCGGAGATTTGTCAGAATCGAAAGATTCTTCACAAATCATGTATGAATGTAACAATGGATCCATTGTTATAAACAAAAATCTCTGTTCTAAAAATCCAAAAGAATATCTCCCCCTAGATGACTCTGAATATCCATACGCAGGAATTCCTAGGATTGTCATTGAAACTGAAAATTTCCGAGCAATCAAAGATCGCGAAACAGAGATTCCAGCAAAGTTTCAAATCTGGGGCGAAAACGCACCAGAAAGTGAAATCATGGAACTGACGATTAAAGGCCGCGGCAACACAACCTGGACCTACGTCAAGAAGCCCTACGCCATAAAATTCAACGAAAAAACGTCACTGTTCGGCATGCCCAAGGCAAAAAAGTGGGTACTGCTGGCAAACTATCGCGACCGCACCCTCATCAGAAACGCACTGGCCTTAGAAATCGCCAGATTCACAGAAATCGGATGGACGCCATCAGGCCGTTTCGTTGAAGTCTACCTCAACAGGAAATTCCTGGGCAACTACTACCTCTGTGAAAAAATCGAACTTTCGAAAAATCGACTCGGTCTAAGAAATAACGCCTACCTGCTGGAATTCGACAAGAACAACAAGGAAAACATCTTCAAAACAAAATACCGAAATATTCCCGCAACGATCAAAGATCCCGATCTCGAAGACCTCTCCGCAGAACAACAGGAGTACATACAAAATTACGTAAACACCCTCGAGACCGCCCTTTACGATAACGAATCCCTGCTGAATCCGGAAGACTACATCGACCTAAAAAGCATGGCGCTGTATTGGATTATCTACGAAGTCGCGACAAACACAGAGCCCAAGCACCCCAAAAGCTTCTACATGCACAAGGACGCAACGACCAAGCTAACCGCTGGCCCCGTCTGGGACTTCGACTGGGAAACATTCTCCTCCACCATCAGCGGAATAAAGCTCGAAAAGGCCATGTGGAACAAAGCCCTGCTCAAGAAGACCCGCTACAAGGAAGTAGTCATCGAGCAGTGGAACAAGTACAAGGAAAAGTTCGGCCAGATGGACAGCTTTATCGATTCGCTTCATACATACATCAGCAAATCGAACGAACGCAACAACAAAATGTGGCCCATAAAAATCAACGACGGCATTATCGGAGACGAAAGCAAATCATTCGACGAAGCCATACTCATGCTAAAGCAAAGCTACAGGAACAGAATCCAGGAACTGGACGAACTGTTTAATAAGCTGTAGCAACTTTTTGTCAAAGGGTACGAAAAATCCTTACGTTTTGAACGGATTTTTGTACACACCCAAAATTTGTTTCAAGAAAAGCCAAAAAAATTTCAAATCATCCAAAAAATATCTACGAAACATTCTTTTGGGTTCTTTAAAGAATCTATAAAGCCATTCCATTGCGCATTTCTGCATAAAAATAGGAGCTCTAGAAATATTCCCCGCTTCAAAGTCAATGGTAGCTCCAAGAGCCATCCAAATATCAACCCCAGGCATGCGATCCTTGTACTTCATTATAAACTTTTCCTGTTTCGGAGCGCCCACTCCAACAAGAACTACATTAGCTCCACTTTCATTAACAATCTGTATGATATTTTCAATCTCATCAAGTTTTCTTTCAAAGCCAAAACTTGGGGAGTGTGCTCCTACAATAATTTCACGTCCAACGGCAGCATTGATTTTTGCTTTCGCTTTTTCAGCAACACCATCCATCGCACCAAGTAAGAAAATTTTGCAATTTTCATCGGCAGCATGATATCTGTAAAATTCTGTGAAAAAACTTGAACCAGGAACAACATCTGGCAACTTGTTTTTCAAGAATTTTGAACAAAAATAGAGAACCATGCTATCACAAACAATCCATTCTGCTTGTTGATACGCCTCATAAAAATCACGATCTTTTTGAAGTTTTACTAAATGATCCAAATTTGGAGTAAAAAGTACACCTTTCTTCAAATCCCGAAGAAGGTCCTCTTGAGTTATCGCCAAAATATCGGTATTTAAAAAACGAATAAACTTCACATTGCTCCTAAAGATTTCTGAAAATCTCTTTTAATTTAATAATATTTGAATCAATAGAAAAGTTATTTTTTATCAAATTATAAGATTTTTCACTGAAATCACTACGTAGCTTTTCATCAACTATCAAATGAAGCAATTTTTCCGTTAGAGCATCAACATCCCCCGGTTCAATAAGAAAGCCATTTTCCCCATCCATTATAACTTCGGGAATCGAAGCAATGTTCGTGGAAATATTCGGAATGCCAGCAGCCATGGTTTCCAGAATAGTCATTGGAAGACCTTCATTATAAGAAGGCAAACAGTTAATCATAGATTTACTAATGAAATCTTTTTTTTGAGCACCATCAATCCAGCCAACATGAGCAATCCTGTGTTCAACGCCAAGTTCTTTGACTTTAGCCCTCACCTCATTTTCACCCATGTCTCCACACAGATAGAACTTGACATCTTCAGGAATCTTGTCATCAAGCCGTTTGATAGCCTCAATCAAGTCAAATGTACCTTTGCGCACACCAAGACGACCCATAAATAGCACATTACGAGCTTCTAACGAATATGGATTTTTTTCATAGGAAGGAACTGCATTATAAAGAACTTCAACTCTAGCGGAAGGTTCTTTATCCTTTATCATGGAAATCAATCGTTCACTAAGAACAATATTCAAATCCGCTTCAGCAAGAGTTTTCCTTATTTTCTCTTTTTGCAGTTCAGAGCACTTTGCATAAAAATCTTCAAATTCAGCGGCATGATGATGCAAAATTACTTTTATTCCATGACGATGAAAAAATTTCATCAACATGGACTTTCTCCAAAAGCTACCACGTTCCGCAGTGTGCAGATGAGCGATATTGTACTTGCGTGTTTTTACTGCAAACAAAATTTTTGCAAATTGAATGGCAAAAAAAATCAAGAGCACCCACTTTTTTGTGTCAAAATGGGTTGGAATAAAATCAATCCTATAATCACCCCAATTTGAATAACTGAGGTAATTTTTCGTCACACTGACCATCCCACCCTTGGTGTTCAATGTGGAGCAGCACATGATAACATTCTGCATAAAAATCATTCACCCTTTCTTTTTATAATGATAGCATTATTACTCAGAAATTCAAGTCGGTCTACTCTCTGCGCCTCGTTTGAAATTTTACTTGTAGACCATAACTGAACCAAGCTCAACCGCACCCCATTCGTTTGCAACAATCTTTTCAATCGATACCTAAAAAATATATTCGTTGTAGAGGAATCTTTATTGTCTGTTTCAAAAAGAGCTGCAACTTTACCTTTTTTTTCAGCCTCACGCGACACAAACTGAGCTCTTTTAATCACATTCTGAAAATCAGTTTCATCCCTCCCGATAGAATAGTCATCAAAACCAATTATATCAACATATTCGTCACCAGGATACCATTTAAAGAAATCAGATTCTTTCCAATGTCGGTCTGGCCCATATCCCCAAAGAATCTGAGCCCGCTGAGCATACTGTTTTATACTTTTCTCTGTTAAAACAAAAAAAGCCTTATAATCCTTTGGAGATACACTGCTTCGGCCCCACCACATCCAATCATCCTCCATCTCATGCCATAGACGAATTATCATCGGTATTGGTTTGCCATCATCATCGACCAATTCATTTAGTATTGAAGCAACCTCTTTTATTCTTGCATCAAACCACTTCGCTGGAGTTTCGTAAACATTAGCGAAGTCATCCTTTGAGCGAAATCTGCCATAGCCACATGTATCACCAGTTCCTTCCAAAATTTCTCGAATCACATATCTATGTTTTGCAGGATAATCGGGAACCTGAGAACTTTTCCTGTATCGACATCCCATATAATTATCAAAATCAGACGGTACATACGGGTTTTCCAAATGCCACGAAAAAGAAGGAATCGCACCATTATCCTTCCACATTTTTCTTACGATTTCAATAATTCTCTTTCGATTATCGGCTTTATAGGTTGAATCAAAGTACGTGCCAGTGGCGTAATAGAAATCCAAACCATAAACAAAAAGGTCCTCGCCAGTAGCCTCTTTATATCCCGAAGAAAAATGGTTCCGCTCACTTCTTGCATCATAAACATGAAACTGACTAAAGTAAGTTTTCCCTTCTTTCGCAGCCTTCAATAAATTTTTACGAACCGTTGAAGCATCACTCCAACTATTCCATTGCGCAAAAGTACAATGGAATAAAATCAGGAATAAAGCCAAGGTTCTCATAATCATGACAAAGATTCTCGCAGGAAACGAATACTTTCTTCCCTCAACGATCTTAACTTTTCATCAACGACATTCCAGTCAACAGCTTCATCAATTTTAAAGACATCCCCTTGATAAAGGCGATTACGATTGATTCCCAAAACGCTAAACAGCGAATCGATTCGAGAATTACGTCCCGTTGCTGCACCTTGAGCAAAACGATAGAACGTCATGAATTGCTTATGGAACTGAATGCTGAATACTGAACAATGAAATGAATCCGTGCAAACATAGGAGGCATTATGAATTAACCGTAGGAATCCATCGGGATCCACATCATAAGGAGCTTCATCACCAAAAGATTCATCTTCGGGAACATATTCGTCCATATGACGCAACGTTACAATCTTGAAACCGGTTTTTGCCTTCAATTCATTTGCAGCCTTGCGAGCCTCTTGATTGTTGCCCAGGAAATAGCAGAAAATATATGGTTCGCCAACTTGTTGAGGCTCAGCAAAAATTTCTTCGCGCCATTCTTCTGCATTCAAAAGCATTGTTGGATCGGCAACGACTTGAGCGACCTGATGGCTCAAAGAATCTACGATTTCCTTCCCCTTTTGCTCACGAACACCAATTTTATAGAAGCGATCGAGGTATTTGCCTGTGGCCTCTTTCTGGAAATTCGGAATTACACTAACTCCAAAACTAGAGGCATAAGCGACCTTGCGAACAGAATCGCTCACAAACAACAAGTTAAAGAATTTATTAGGCAAAGACATAGGAGTCCAAACCTGATCGCTGCCAACGACAACGGCATCATATTGTTTCGAGCCTTCGTGTAAAGCTGAATATCCTACAAAATCCCTAAAAAGAGGAATCAACTTTTTTTCTTTGTATGCCTCAACAATTGCAGTTCGTTCTTTAATTCCTGCTGCATAACGGGGATATTTTTTCATCACCCGTTTCGAAGTCAAGCGCTCTACAATGCACTTAAGCTCACCGCACAAAATCGCATTCAAAACAAAAGCAACTTTCTGTTTTACAGATAATCTCTTTACATAATTTATCACTTCTACCTGAAAACCAAGCTGCAGGATTTTCTTCAAAAGAGCATAGCCAACCAAGGCGGTACCGTAATTGGTATGCCCCTTGCGATAAGCGATTACACAGCCAATTTTTTTCATTAGTAAATCTTAACCTTAGCCTTTAAGAAGGGAATTAGAAACCAAAGCCTTTTATGACGACCGATAAACTGTTGAAGACGAATTTGAGCATAATTTAAAATAGTTTTCAAACCCACTCGGGCATCATACGCCGCCCCAAAATCAGGAGCAGTCTTTCCAAGTTTTTTTAGAAGCATTCCAAAAGAAACATTACGATTTTTTTTTACCTTAGACATAATTTGAGACTCAATCAATTTTGCAGAATCCAAATTTTCTAAAGTTAGTGCACCAGATTTTTTTGCATTTTCAAGCAATTCTCCCCATTTCGTAGTTCTGACAACAACAGAGTTAACACCAATTTTGTCTTCAGAATATGGAGCTATGTGAATGTCACCAAAAGAAACATCGCTCAATTCGCCAAAATGGTCAGCGCATAAAACACAACGTCTTGGGAAAAACATTGATCGTAATGGATGGCTATAGCTTTGATAATCCTCATAAAAGTCTATGTTTTCACCTTTTGCTACCAAGCCACCCAAACAACCATTATCTCGATAAGCAAGATAATTCAATTTATCCAAGTCAATATTTCGTTCCTTCAGCACATATTCTGTAAAATTAAAGGTTCGTGACCCAGAGCAATATACAGAAATCAAACCGCATACTTTTTCTTGCAGTTTTTTGTCAACCGTAAGCAATTTACGCATACCTTCAATTTGACAGGGTACACCAACAACAACAAAACGTTTTTTTTGTTCAGCCTTTAATTCAGCAACAATCCCATACAATGAGGTCGGTGCATATTTGGAGCTTTTAGCAGAAAGAATTTCCGCCTTAGTCTTTGCAATAAACGTTTTAACTTTTAAAAGGGACTCCTTTTCAAACCTTGTGACAACAGCACCATCAATTTTGTCATTTTCTAGTAACCAGATTAAAAATTGACTTAAAGTTCCCCCACTTGCGGCATGGTATCTCAAATCCTGATCATTACTGTGTCCCACATAACAATTCAAGAATCTGCCAATGTATTTATTTTCCTGAACACCATCATCAGTAAATATTTTACCAGCCTGCTCCTGCAAATTAATCCCAACACCAGGACATACATCAAAGCAACGATGGCATCCCTTTGTGTTATTGCATTTACTCAAATCTACTGATGGTCTAAATTCTCCATTGATTACAATCATGGAAATTGCACCAGAGAGACAGGCCCCCTGGCAAACACCACAACCCGTACAAATATTATTTTTGACCGTATATTCAATATTAGGAGTTTTATTTTCCATCTAGCCTTTCACTTTCTCTTCAAAATACTTTATCAACAACTCTGATTTTTTTGGATCAGTTTTTCTAGCAAACCAAAAACACCCTTTTTCAATTTCAGGAATTGCATCCTCGGTGAGTATTCGAGGAGGTTTGTCTTTTTTCGATAGCTTTCTCCAGTCTATATAGCGATGATTATTTTTTTCAATCACGCTAGCAAACGGACTGTTGAATACAATTGTATGAAAAAAGATTTCATCAATGCAAGACGTCCACTGGAATCTTTTTATGTATTTCGGATGATCCTTTAAGAAATCATCTACGTAGCAAATAACATCACGACTTAAAGACCACCACTGAGAGCCCTTATATACAGGCATTTTTAAATCACATCTTGGATAAACACCGATCTTTGAAAAAACTTTTTCCGCCATTTCAATGGAACGGCAAAGGATTGTTTTCAAATTATGGTTTCTTCGGTCAGCAAAGTCGTTAAAATGGAACAGTCTATATCTACTCGACAACTTCCGCAGTCCGCTCCAGTCCATCTCAACCAGGCCCACATAGCCTTTAATTGAATCATTTTCAACCATTCTATCCATTTCGGTTGCAGAAACCAAGGGAAGGTCGCATCCCGAAATCAAGTGGAAATAATCGTAATGGTCTTCAGAGTTCAAAGCCTTTCTAACCAAAGCCAATGTCGCAAGAACCTGAGTGAGTCCCCCCCAATTTACGGAAACCTCACTAAACACAGTGCAGTTTTTCTTTTCTTTTAAAAGGGTGATTGCAGAGTGCTCCAAAAGCAATTCGTTTTTTTTATCAATATGGACGATAAAAAAATGATTGGGAGCATCAAGCATCGAAACCATACGATTTAAATACTCAGGATTATTATGAGCCAAAATCATAAAAACGTGTTTCTTCATTTTCGCAGCTCCATTTTCTTTCGTTCAAGCCACACTCTAAACCAAGGAACTTCTGAAAAGAAATTCAGGCAAAGCCATTTTACAGAAAAGAAAATTCCACAATCTGATTTCACTTTTCCAAAGCCCTTATAAAAAGGGGGAATCGTATTCCAGGCACCCGCTTCAGCTCTCATATTTAGCAATTTTGCATTATGAGGAATCTCAGAAAGATAAGCATCCTTAGACCTTTTTTTCCCCGTTATCCCCCCTTCATTCCATAGCCAATAGTAGATTTTATTTTCAACAATTTCAAAACGATTCGTATTCATCGCAACGTAATGATGGAAGTACGCGTCGTTTCCCTTAGGGACTTCCTCAAATCGCGCGTTTATTCCAAGGACGTATTCTCTTCGGATCATGAAATTCCATGGTCCCTGGATAACATGCTTGACCATTTTTTGCCAATAAACGCTACTTCTATCTTTCAAATAATTAGCTATAGCCACGCTATATTTCTGAGGCCAGCGTTCCTTTTTCTGAACAGGATCCCACGCATAAAAAACATCGTAATATAGGATGTCTATTTCTGAATTGACGTAATTATCCAAAACATTCAAAAAGCCCTCTTCATAACAGTCATCACAATCAGCAAACAGCAACCACCTTCCATTCGCATGATCCAATCCGACATTGCGTGCTTTTCCAGCCCCCATCGAATCAGAAGACGAAAGTTTCAAAAATCTACAATCACTTCTTAATTCTACAGGCTTTTTCGCTTCATCACTATTATCATCGACAACGATGATTTCTACATCATCACGCAAAGGAATCGACGCAATCAATCGATTCAGCAATTCAGGGTTATTATGATGAGGAACAATGAAGGAATACTCAATACCAGACATATCACTCCTCAAACCTTGATTCAAAATAATATGGATTCACAAGACCATCATTCTTGACTCCATACCTATAGAAAAACAAAACAAGAGATACAACAACAATTACAATTCTAATCCATTTCAAACGTTTGTTGGTCTTGTCCAACATCAGCATAGGAAATAACACTGTGTTAAATATCAGGAAACTCTCTGCAACACGGGTCGCTACAACCGATATCGCGCTTAATACGTTGAATATAACAATTCCCGTAATATAGACAATAAATTCAAATTTATTGCGTTCATTATTATTATACAAAAAAATCAAGGCCAGCACAAATAGAGACTGACAACCCATGAACAAATAGCCTGTTTCCACCCCGGTTCCAATCGATCCCAGTAAATATTGTTCATATCGACTATAGAACAAGCCTGCCATTGAAGCCAACATTCCCATCGATGTCTGATCGGCCGTGAAAAAGAACAAGAACGACAAAATTACAGCAATGTACATATTCTTCTTTGAGAAGAATTTTGGACATTTATGATAATAATGATGAATAACACATAAAAAAGCAAATATTATAGAGCTTTTATGGAAAAGCATACTAACAATGATAACATACAAACAAAACTTGACATATTTTTTTTCATAAAGCCAAGAAATAACAGATACAATTAATCCCAAGGCCATCATCTGTCGCATAATATTGTATGCATAAAAATAATGAGATTGGGTTAACAGAAAGAATAAAGCCAAGCTTAGTGGAATATTGTAATATTTGATGAATTTTAAAAATCCAAACCAAAATACACAGAAAAGCACCGAAACAAATGGCAAATACAAACTAGTCACATACTGTTTAAACAGGGCTATTAATCCGACAAAGCCGATTTCAAAAGAATGAAATATTTTATTTCCGTCAAAAACGCTTTTTATGATATAATAATCTTTTTGATAGCCCAGACAATCCGTACCAACTTCAACCCCACGAAAAACAGCAAGGACGAACATGAAAACACACAGCGCCCAGGCCAGCATTTTATTCTTATAAAAAAATGCAAACACCGATGCTAACGTCAATAACAATAGGTATATAGGCGACAACTGCATTTAATTATCTCGAAAAAAATATTCTTTGATGCGAGTACAGGCTTTATTATCCAAATACTTAATGAACATTTTTTGAAGAACAAGCCTTTTTTCCCTTTCAGGGTCTTTTCCTAAACATATGTCTTGAATTGCAAGAATCAATTCTTGCATATTATAAGTTATATGGCCAGCACAAATCGGTTCAATAGGATCAACAAAAAAACCTCTTGTTGAGCGATATTGTTCATAATCATAGAAATAATAAATAATAGGACGATTTAGGTATAGAAAATCATATACGGTTGTGGTGTAATCTGTAATGATACTATCCGATATAGCAAGGAGAGGATTTAAACTTGTTTTAACATTCTCAACTAAATCACTATAAAAAAGCACATGTCTACTTGATTTCTTTACAATCACAGATGTTTGCGCTTGTTGCACAGGATGAACTTTGGCAACAACAAGAGTTTCTGTTTCCTCAAGCATTTTTTCAAGCAATACCAAATCACTTTCGCACACATGTCCCCATATTGATCGTGGAGATTCGTTTTTTTCGTTATAAAAAGATCGTTTACTATTTTCATAATCTCGATGCGTTGGAACATAAGTAATTATTTTTTTGAACTTAAAACCAACAATTTTTTCAATTTCACTTTTCAGATTCAAGTGGTCCTTAAACAAGACATCATTGCGAGGAAAACCTAACGACAAGAAATTACCATAATAATGGCAGTTGTCTAAGGCAATAAATTTTGAACAAATGTCTGAAATAGACAAATGGTAATCAAAAAGATAATGCATCTTATTTTGTTCACGTATCATACTTTTATAACCGCCCATTTCTTCTATTCGGAAAAACTCATTTTTTATCAATCCTCCAAAATAATTAAGGCACACAACACGTTGAGTCGACACTCGATAACAAATGCGAGTGAAATCTGTATCTGTAAAAATCGTATAACATTTAAAAACAGCTTTCATAACAGAAATTTTTTCGGAAGCTAGCACAAAATGAATTCGATCTAAATGAAACGCTTCACAATATTTTTGATATGATTTTAAACGATCTTTATGATAATAAACCACAAAAAAATGGAAGTCCTTAAATCGGCTATCCTGAAGCATGTCATTCAACAAGCACAAGACATTATCAGACTCACCATTCAATATATCGTATCCATCAAAACGACAGTTCCCATGTGGGTAAAAAAGTATAGCGTTTTTTTGTTTTTTACAAAGTCTGTTTGCGCATCGTGCTACAATATTTTTCAGAAAATCAAACATTATTATACCTTTTACGTCTAAATTTGTCTTTTGCCAAACCAATGATTTCTATCATGTCAGCATTATTACGGAGTAAGAACCAATACAGACCTAAAGCAACCATGGACCCTACAGAAATCATTATCAAATATGGAATATTTAAGAGCGTGAGCAAATAAGCTGGGGTACAAGCAAAGATACAACAAAGTAGATACGGCAAATAATCTTTAAATTGCTGGAAGCACGTTAACTTAAAAAATTTTCCTGTGTAATAACTATTAATATACACAGCAATAAAATTATATACAACTGCAGACAAGCAAATAGCCAAAACACCATTGGGTATTGCTAAAAACAGAATTGTCACCGAAATCAGCTTTTTTATAACTTCCAACTTCAAATATAAATCCGAACGACCCTTCACTTTTAACAACGTCAAATTAATTGTACTTAAGTGATCAAACATACTCGAAAAAGCAAATGCCTGCAAAAAAATAATTGCGTTAAACCATTTGTCCGTCAAACAGAGGAGAATTATTGGTTTTGCAAGAGCAACGAGAAGTCCTGAAAAAATGAATATTGATAAGGAGGTTATGCGGATATATTTGCGATAAACATTAATCAGGCGTGCTTCATCATCTTGTATTTTGGCCATAATGGGATACATAATGGAATGAAGTACACCATTTATCGTTTTATTCGGCAATTGAGCAAACTGCGAGCCTCGAGTGTAAAAACCTAAATCTTTGGGAGAATAAAATTTACCTATTGCAAAAGACGTCATGTTCAGATACAAAGTATGAAGTAATCCTGAAACTAGTAACTTAAACCCAAAGGAACCGAGTTCCCTAAATGAACGCCAAGAAAAACCGGTTTTGGGGAACCACCTACAAACGCAACAAATAAAAATCAAATTAAATGCAGCGGCAATTATCTGTTGGTAAACCAGCGACCAAATACCATATCCCAAATAAGCAAAAGCAACACCACAAAAACCTGATACGAGTGTAGCTAAAACATTTCGTAGGGCTAAAGACCTAAAATCTAATTTAATTTGCAACATTGCAACTTGAACCGCCATAAACGCATTTATAACCAGAACAACAGCCTGTACTCTCAAAACAGAGCACAAAATTGGCAAATTAAAAAAGGAGCCAACCCATGGAGCTATTGCAAATAAAATTCCATAGGCGACTAGGGAAATAACAATGTTGAAGTAAAATACAGTACTGAAATCTCTATCACTTTGATTTTTTTTTCGAATCAAAGCAGAACTAAAACCACTATCTATAAAAGATTGAGACACTGCAAAAAAAACAGCTAACATTCCAACAGCCCCATAATCAGAAGGAACCAACATTCGAGCCATTACAACGCCAAGAATAAACTGAATACCCTGAACAGCTATTCTTTCAAGAAAGTTCCATTTTGCGCTATTTATCGTCTGATTTTTTACAGTTTGATCCATAAATCAATTCTCAAACCAACTATTTTCCTTTTTCTCTAGAAAATATTCATTCTCATTTTCATGTTCATCAAAATATTTCAACAAAAAATGTTCAAATTTCAAATTTTTTATCATTGTTTTTCCCGTAGCAACAACCTTTGCAGGTACTCCAGCAAAAACATTTCCAAATGACTCAATACTTGAAAAGTTCTTATTCACCAAACTTCCATTTGCCACAACAGAAAATGGAGGAATCACAGCATTTTTTGAAACGACACAACTATTCGCAATCCACACATTATTTCCAATAACAACATTCCCGTGACACTTGGAAATTGAATGTTTCGATTCATCATACATAAAATGGAAATTGGAATCGTAAATTTGGCAATTCCACCCAAAACTGCAATTATCCCCTATTAACACACTACTTTTTGAATATATTGATGTATTTGAATTACAATAAAAATTTTTCCCAATTTCTAGAACAGCTTTCTTATAAACGCAAATAACACACCCATTTTTTATTACAACTTCTGATCCCAAAAGTAGTTTCCCTTTAGTTTCAAAGCGCAATAAAGTATATGTTTTTTTGGAAGGTGTAACTGGATATTTGTTATATCCTATAGAAATCATTCCTCCATAAATATTCTTTTCATCTACAAACCTAATACATCCTCGATAAATGCCAACAAGTTCAACCCGAGGATAAAGATATATAGGAACATGAACCGCTTGTCTAAATGGTAATACCCTAAAATTAAAGTATAACGTTTTAAGAAAAGATGTTTCAAAAAACATACGAACGCATCTTTTTAGTTTAAACATAAGATGCATTAGATAAAGCCCTTCCTTTGCAAATCCTTAAAAGCCTCAATTAAGTCATCATAGTCCGCAGTGGTAAGAGCACCAATGTGACCGACGCGGAAAATGGTGTCCTTCATATCTCCGCCGTTGGGGCAAATCCACATCCCGTATTCGTCCTTAATTTTCAGGAAGATGTCGTAAGCAGATGCTGTGGTGGGATGAAGTGGGGTCACTGCATTGGAAAGAGATTCGGAAACGATTTCGAAGGGCAAATCCTTGATCTGGTCACGGAAGTAATTGGCCAGCGCTGCGGTACGAGCGATTTCCGCTTCCACTCCGCCGTTTGCCTCGATTTCCTTTAGACGGGTGTGGATCTGACGCAGAATGCCTACTGCAGGGGTCCAGGGTGTCTGGCCACGTTCGGCATTCTTCAGTGCAAGTTTCAGGTCCAGGTACTGGCACTTGCACTTGACTTCTTCGACGCGCTTCAGTGCTTTGGGGGAAAGTGCCATGACGGAAATGCCCGGAGGACAGGCCAAGGCCTTCTGGGAACCTGTAATCATGATGTCTACGCCAAGGCCGGCCATATCGAAAGGATCTGCCAGGAAGGTGCTGATGCAATCCACGATCAGGAACAGGTTGTTGCGTTTGCAGAAGTCGCTGATCAGGTTCATGTCGTAGTGGACACCAGTGGATGTTTCGTGCTTATTCACGATGAAGGTGGTATAGCCCTTGCCTTTGAATTCGGCCAGGTGTTCCGCCTTAATGGCCTTGCCCGCGTTCAGCTTGATTTCGGTAAAGGGAATTTCATGGAGCTCGCAAAGTTCCACAAAACGGTGGCCGAAGCTACCGCCGTTCACCACGATGGCCTTGTCCTTTGGGGTCAAGGTGTTCATGATGGCGGTTTCCATGCCGGCAGAGCCTGATCCGGTAATGAAGACAACCTTGGAATCATCGGTTGCCTTGGCGAACTTTTTCACCAGGGTTTCGTTCTCGAACATCAGCTGAGAAAATTCTGCAGTACGAAAGTACGGGACCTGTTCCGCACCGACGGTTCGAACAGCATCGCTGGATTGGACTGGACCTACGGTAAAGTTGATCATAGAAATACCTTCTTTTAAATCTCAAAAAAGTTTTTACGCTGGCTGAACTGCTCCATAATTTCTGCCATGCAGATGCTTTCCCTACGGCGGAGTCGGGCGGAGGAGAACCTATGGTTGTAGATGCAACTGATGAATTCCTGGATTTCGTAACGAAGGCCAAAGCCATCCCACTTATAGAAGAATTTCTTATTGTTGTTGCTGTCTTCGTAGCGAAGTTCAAAATAGTCCGTCTTCCACCAAGGAGCAGGAACATAGGCGTATCCCTTAGTTCCCGAAATTACCAGGTTGCCTTCGGTTTTAACACCCAGCCCGACCTTGAAAGAACAAACGGCCTTGGGATATTTGATAAGTCCCTTGGTATGAACATCCACGCCGTTTTCCATACGTGAGAATAACTGGATGCTTTCGTAGTTGATTCCCATCAGTTTTAGAATGGGAAGAAGGGGATAAGAGCCTTGTTCGAACATGGCACCACCTGCCTGGGCTGGATCAAATTCGCGCCCCTTCTTGTCTAGCAGCTGGGATAAGGATGCTTCAATGTCCACCACCTCGCCTATGAGGCCTGACTTGATCATCACCATTAGGTGGTTGAATGCGGGACAGTGGGCTGTCTTGTTGGCTTCCATCAGGATGACACCCTGATTTTCCGCTAACTTGTATAGTTCCTTGGCCTGATCCTTGTTCAAGACCATGGGAGTTTCGCACAGAACGTGCTTGCCAGCCTGGAGGGAGGTTTTGATATTGTCGTAATGGCTCAGGTGAGGTGTTGCGATATAGACTGCGTCTACATTCTTGTAGAATTCGTCCAAATTTGCATACGGTGTAACGCCTTCAAATTTCTTTGCGTAATTTTGGCTGGCGCTCGGATCAATATCGTAGGCAGCGGAGATGGATACTCCATTCACCACTCCTGTTTCGGATGGGAAACGGTTCGCGACTCTGCCGCAGCCGATGATGCCTACCTTCACCACGTCCTGGCTTTCTGCTCGGAGCATGGTGGAGGAAATGCCTTCGGTTCGGGGCAGATATACCACTTCGCAGAATTCGTTCAGATAATCAAATTTCCCTTCCCAGTCGGATCCGATTGCAAAAATGTCTACGTCATACTTCTGGACGTCGTCAATTTTTTGGCCGACATAGTCTTCAATGATGATTTGATCAGCAAGGCCTGTAGCCTTCACGGCTTCGACTCTTTCCAGGACATTGTTACGCACGTTCAGTTTGCCGCGATCGCGGTCAAAGTTGTCATTGGTAACACCTACGATCAGATAGTCTCCCAATGCCTTGGCTCGCTTGAGAAGATTGATATGCCCTTGATGTAGCAGGTCGTAAGTCCCGTAAGTGATTACTTTTTTCATACGATATTTATCAGCACCCAATTGCATCATAAACAAACCCAGCCTCTGCGACTTCCTTGGCGTCGTAAATGTTACGACCATCGATGATGAGGGGGTTCTTCATTGACTTCTTCATCACCGCAAAGCTAGGCATGCGGAACTGCTTCCATTCTGTAACCAGGAGAAGGGCTTCTGCATCCAGGAGGGCTTCGTACATGTCATTGCAGTAGGTGATGGCTGGTACGTCACTGGATTCTTCGCTTCGCTCAGAATGACGAGCGACGGACATTCTTCTCTTGCATTCGTTCATGGCAACAGGGTCGTATACGCGGATGTTGGCGCCGGCCTTAAGAAGCAGGTCAATAAGGACCAGGGCGGTGGCTTCTCGCATGTCATCGGTTTCAGGCTTAAAGGCAAGGCCCCACATGGCGATAGTCTTTCCCTTAATGTTTTCGACTCCACCCATGTGCTTGCAAAGCTTATTGAAGAGCACGGTCTTCTGGTATTCGTTAACTTCTTCCACAGCCTTAAGAACGCCCATTTTATAGCCATTCTTTTCGGCGGTCTTGATCAAAGCCTTAACATCCTTGGGGAAGCAACTTCCACCGTAACCGCAACCGGGATAAAGGAATTTACTACCGATACGGGAGTCACTACCGATTCCCTTACGAACCATATTCACGTCGGCACCAACCAATTCACAGAGGTTGGCGATATCGTTCATGAAACTAATGCGGGTAGCCAGCATGGAGTTGGCTGCATACTTGATCATTTCTGCAGAAGGAATATCTGTAAAGATGACACGGAAATTGTTCAGCATCATGGGGCGATACAGGCGGGTCATGATTTCCTTGGCCTGTTCGGTTTCTACACCCACCACCACGCGATCCGGCTTCATAAAGTCTGCAATTGCCGAGCCTTCTTTCAGGAATTCGGGGTTGCTGGCCACGTCAAAGGGAATCTGAACACCACGCTTATCCAGTTCTTCCTGGATGGCAGCCTTTACCTTCTGGGCAGTACCAACCGGGACTGTGGATTTGGTTACCAGCACGGTATATTTCTTGATATTCTGGCCAAAAGTACGGGCAACAGCCAAAACGTACTGCAAATCGGCACTTCCATCTTCATCGGGAGGGGTACCTACTGCGCTAAAAACCATTTCCACATCGTCCAGGACACTGGCTAAATCCGTTGTAAAGTGAAGACGTCCTTCACGCTGGTTACGGAGCACCATTTCGTCAAGGCCCGGCTCATAAATAGGGATTTGACCCTTCTGAAGGGATTCAATTTTTGCCTGATTGACGTCAACACAGGTGACATTCACACCCATTTCGGCGAAGCATGTACCGCTTACAAGGCCCACATAGCCTGTACCGACGATTGCGATATTCATGGTTCAATTCCTTAAATTCAATTTCCTACGCTCTACCCCCAAAGGGTATAGCCACTCCACCTTGGAGCTATTGTCGCCCCATTATAGAAAAACTACAGAAAGATATCACAAAGGTTACAGAAAAATCACATCATTGCATAGTGTTTTACACAACACTAGGGGCGTTAGTCCTACCATTTAGGTCTAGCGGAATGTATTGCGGTTTTCAATGACGGTGGACGGGAACTGATGCAAGACAGGCCTCTTTCCCACAAATGGGATTCGTCTCCGTCAAAAAACATTGCTCTTTCCGTTCTGCGGAATTCCGCTCTGACAGAAAATTTTGCGTTTTTTCCTCCAGGGAATTGCGCTCCGACGGAAGAATTTGCGCGTTCCCCTCCAGGGAATTGTGCTCTGACAGGAAAATTTGCGCTTTCCGCAACACGGGATTGTGCTCTGACAGGAAAATTTGCGCGTTCCGCAACACGGGATTGAGCTCCGACGGAAAATTTTGCACTTTCCGCAACGCGGGATTGTGCTCCGACAGAAAAAATTTGCGTTTACCCCTCCACGGGATTCAGCTCTAACAGAAAAATTTTCACCAAGGAAGTCAGGGGAAACGGTTCTGACAAACAAATTAATTAGCATTTTTGAGCGAAAAACGCAAAAAACGCCCCGCCGTCCTACTTTTTCTGGGCGGTTTTTCCAGCCTGGATAGCTTCCTTGGCCAGCTTGTCCACCAGTTCGTTCCACTTGACGCCAGTGTGGGCGGCAACTTTTTCGAACTTTACGCGGTGCAGGAAGGGCTGGGCGGCGGTCACGTAGCGTTTGGCGATATTGCTCTTGGCGGCCCACTCGCCTTTGGCCCAGCGGGCGATGCCTTCGTAGTCGTGGCAGATGACGCCGTTCATGTTGTGGGCGTCCAGCCAGCGCATGGCCTGATAGCTGGCCATGACTTCCCCATCGATGTTTCGACTTTCGGCCTCGAAAGCCGTCAGACCGTTCCCTCTGGCGATTTCCTTGTCATCTTCTGTCACAACAAAGGCCCATCCGGAATAGGGAAACCCGGGAGAAAAGGATCCATCCACGAATACGCGGACTCCTCCGGGAACAGGGGCTTCCATGCCGGAGATCCAGGCTTCGGCTTCAGCCATGGAACCGAAGGATTTAAATAGCACCCCCTTGACTCCATGGGTCAATTTTAGACATTCGTCCCAGGTGGTTACGATTTTGCTTTCGCTAGGGGTCTTAATTGCGTAGAACTTCGGTTTTGCCATAGGCCAAATTTAATATATTTCAGCCCACTAACGCTCCGAGGACAAATTGAAACCTTCACCGTACTTTACCAATCGTTTCCGCTATTTTTTTAAGCGTTTCAGCAGCCAGGATTCCCTGTTCCGCTGGTTTTTGAAGAAGGCAGGTGAAGATTCCGGAGCTTTTAACTTCCCCGAGGCTTTGAAGAACAACCCCAAGACTTTGGTTTTTCTCCATCGCGACATGGAGCGTGTAGCCCCCTTTATGCACCAGATGCCCCAGGCATTTTTCAAGAATGTGTTGCTGGTGGCCCACGAATCCCTCCACGCCCTGGTTTCGGCCAAGCGCGCCCAGGCTATCTACTTTAGCGACCTGGAATGCCGTTTCGAGGAACCCGTTTTTATGGAAATGGAACAGAAGATCAAGGAATTTGCCCCCACGGTGGTCATCTACCTGGGCGACGCCTTCCTCCCCCGCCTCTACCTGGCCAAGGTTAGCGGAGCCGACTGCCGCATCGGTTTCTGTTCCGAAAAGGTCTACCCCTTCCTGAACTTGAGCCTGCAGCCCAGCACTTCCAGCGAGGCCGCCCTCATCGCCCAGTATTACGGGGTCAAGTAATGCAAAAAGGCTTTTCTACCATCATTACCGAAAACGGCGGTTACGCAGATCTCCATCTGCATACCAAGCTTTCTGATGGTACCCTGGACGTCGAAGAAGTTCTGACCTTAAGCAAGCGCAAGGGGCTCCGTTGTATTTCTATTACCGACCACGACAACCTGGATAGCTATAACCTGGCTGCGGAACCGGCCAAGGCCATCGGCCTGGAGATTATCCCCGGTATCGAGATTTCTTCTGTCTGGCAGGGCAAGGACATCCACATTCTGGGTTATTACTGCGACCCCACCAACCTGGCCCTGAACATGGAGCTCCAGGATTTTGCCAAGCAGCGTGTTACCCGAGCCAAGGCCATTATCAAGAAGTTGAACGCCCTGGGTATCGACATCACTTTCGAGAAGGTGCTGAGCTACTGCAAGGGCAAGGTCATCGGTCGCCCCCACATCGCCATGTCCCTGGTGGCCGAAGAATATATCGGCAGTTTTTCCGAAGCCTTCACCAAGTACCTGGGTGACGGCTGCATCGCCTTTGTAGAAAAGAAAGGCCTTAACCCCCAGCAGACCATCCGCCTTATCGAAAATGCAGGCGGCATTGCGGTTCTTGCCCACCCCTACAAGTCCGGGCTCAGCGACGAGTTCATCGAACAGATGGTGGAATGGGGCGTACAGGGCATGGAAGTCTACTGCCCCGCCCAGAAGGGTGCCGTAGGCCGCAAGTATAAGGAAATGGCCCTGCGTTTCGGCCTGGTGGGTACGGGCGGAAGCGATTTCCACACCGAAGGCAGTACTTATGCCCCCAACTGCATGAAGATGCCTTACACTGTAGTCCAGGCCCTTCGTGAACGCCGCGAAAAGCTTCGCGCCGAATGGTACTAAAAGTGGGTCCCGCTTACATGTTCCGCGCCATCTTTTTCTTGTTGCTGATTGCCGTCGCTGTCTTTGCAGAACCGGTCCGTTCCCTAGGCTACACTCTTCCCACCCCCCAGGACTCCGTCTACCAGTCCCCCAACGGAATTGACCCCGCCCCCCGCGAAACCGATGCGGGCCGCTGGGTATTGCCCCTGACCGAAGTCATGCAGCGCACTTACGATATTTCTGGCCAGAAGTCCTACTGGATGTTGGGAACCTCGATCCTGGGTAGGCCCGAACTGGACCCGGACGCCATGGGCATGGGTTCTATCAGTCAGCGTTACCCCAGCATGTTGGCAGGCCTGTACACCACCCGTCTCATGTACGATGGAAGTACCCTGGGTCTCAATGGCGAGAACGGCATACTGGTAGAGGAACGTAAGGGGATCGCCGTCGACACCCCCATTACCGACTTGAACTGGGAACGCCCCGCCTTTAGCGGAAACGCCCTGCGTCTGGAATTCAAGCGCCTGGTCACCGACTCCGTCACTTTCGAGTTGGGTATCGCCAGCCACTCCGACATAGATTCCAAGGAATACAGCTATACCAACGTGACCCACTCCCCCTATTTCTCCCTGGGTCGCGACTCCAGCCAGATTCCCTTTGCAGGCCGTAACATCGCCATGAACAGCATGCATCTGCAGCCAGTGGTTACCGCCCGTTTTGGCGTGGGTAAGATTTACACCCGAATGAATTTCCTCTACCTGGAAAACGCCGACAATCCCAACCACAAGGTTCTGCTGGACTCCCTGGACAAATCCATCAGGACATTCCAGCAAAATCCTTACACTATCGATATCGAGGCCTCCACCTATGGAGCGGGTATCGAACTTTACCCCTTAAAAAATCTGACGTTCAGTGCCGACATCAATTATGGCAATCACGAAATCGAAGAGGATTCCCTGCCCCACTTTGTCAGCGGCACCAAGAAGTACCTGGATACCCTGGGTGTAGAACAGGAAGACACTCTCTATTACGATACCACCAAGTATATCAACTATGAATCGATCCAGGGCAACTTCGGTATCGCCTACCACACCTTGCTGAACCCGGCCATCAAGTTCAAGTACGAGTTCCTGAACACCGATTACCATAACGCCAACGACGACCACTACACCTATCTGCAGGACCGCGAAATGGGTTATCTGGAACTGTCGGACACCCTGTGGCACCGTTTCTACTTCAGGACCCAGACCGGCATGCAGCGCAACAGTTCCGTAAACGACGAACAGGAATTCGCCAAGGCCTATTCCTTTGACGCTACCGCCCTGTTGCCTTTCCATTTGAAGTTGAACGCAGCCTTCCGTCACGACAACAAGTTCCCCGACGTGGGCCAGATCAAGATTAACGAAACAGGACGTCTCGCCTTCCATCGTAACGACTTGAAGTACGAAGAAAGGAACCGCACCACGGTGAACCTGGCTTACCAGAAGCGCGAAGTCTTTTACGGGCTGGGTCTGCGCAAGGAACATGTAGACGACCTGATCAAGCCCCGTTGGGTCAAGTGGGGCCATGTAGACTCCACCAACACCATCGAAGAAGCCTATACCTACACAAACATCGATCACGTTTCCAGTCTGGATTGGCTGTTGCAATTTGGCTTCCGCCTGGGCAACTGGAAGTTCTACATAGAACGAGGCCAGACTCTGGACCGTAGCACCAAGCTTATGGACACCCAGGAACTTTACTACAAGGGTAGCATCCACTGGCAGAACCGATTCGTGTTCGACCGCCTGGGTGTAAGTGTCCGTGTTGACTGGCAGTGGTTCGGCGACCATTACGACTGCACCATCGGCGAAAACGGCAACCTGGAACTGGAACCCATGAAGAAGTATCTGGCCCTGGATTTCGAGGCCCGCATGCAGATTCTGCAGTTCGAGATTTACAGCCGAATCGAAAACTTCAACCACAGTATCTACATGCCGGAATCGGGTTACACTCCCGAAGGGCTCCGCTTCGCCTACGGTATCGTGTGGACATTTAGGAACTAACCGGATACCACCATGAAAAGATTTGCCGCCATCGTTCTTGCATGTGTCGCCATTCTTGCTACGGCCAGTTTTGCCGAAGCCCCCCGCGTGGTCCCCACCATCATCGATTCGATTCCCCACGAACAGACTCATTTTACCCAGGGTCTCTTCTTTGACGGAAACGAGCTGATCGAAACTACAGGACAATATGGGCAGTCGGGATTGTACCGTCGAACCTTGGAAGGTAAGGTACTTGATTCCACCATGCTCCAGGAACGTTACTTTGGCGAAGGTTCCATTGCCGTGGGTGACGACATCTTCTACCTGACCTGGAAATCCAAGAAGGCCTTCATCTACAACCGCAAACCTTTTTCCAAGAAAGGCGAATTTCGCATTCCCACAGAAGGATGGGGACTGACCTACTGGAAAGACGCCCTGCTCATGAGCAACGGATCCAGCCAGCTTCTGCAGTTGGCGCTGGGCGGTTTCTATGTGGTTGGAGTCATCGACGTTACCGATAACGGACACCCAATCAAGTTGCTGAACGAACTGGAAGTTGTGGGCAACACCCTCTACGCCAACATCTGGCAAACCGCGGCCATCGCCATCATTGAATTGCCCACCGGTCACGTCAAGAAGTATTTTGACTTGTCCCGCAAGGTGTACGAACTGCAAAACAAGTACCCCCATATGGACGTGCTGAACGGAATCGCCTACGACGGAAAGTACCTGTGGATTACCGGCAAGAACTGGCCTTACATCTACAAGCTTTCCGAAGAAGATTCCAAGGGTTTATAAGAGGTCGAGGAGTTAACAATGGGCGCAATCAAGGAACCGGCAAAGGTCAAGATCATCGTTGGCATCCTGGCTCAGGACGCAGCCGCCGTTGAAGCGGTCCGCGAGCCCCTCCGTCAGAAATTCGGCGAAGAAGACCTGAACCTCCCTCCCTTCCCCTTCACCTTTACCAACTATTATAAAGATGAAATCGGAACCGCCCCTGTCCGCGCCTTCTTCAGTTACGAGACTCTGGTTGACCGTACTGAAATCGTAGATATCAAGCTCTGGACCAACGAAATCGAGCTGGAAATCGCCGAAAAGAACGGCACACCGGGCCTGCGTCCCGTAAATCTGGATCCGGGCTATATGACTCTCGGGCAGTTTTTCTTGGCCACCACCAAGGACCAGCGCCAGCGCGTGTACATGCAGCGGGGCATTTTCGTGGAACCTACCCTCTATTTCCAGGACGGACACTTCCACAGTTTTGACTGGACTTACCGCGACTATCAAAGTGAGACCTATATAAAGTACCTGGAACAAGTTCGGGCTCGCCTGGCCTATCAGCACTCCACTGGACGCCCCTACCGCCTTCGTGGTGAAGTCCAACGGGCAAACAAAAAAGTTTAACCATTCAATACATTGGCAAAAAAATGCGCGCAGGAATTTTTACAATACTTCTTCTTTGTTGTTCTAATATCTTTATGACCTTTGCCTGGTACGGCAACCTGAAGCTCAAGGAAATGCATATCAGCACCGACTGGCCCCTGATTCTCGTAATCCTTGCCAGCTGGGGTGTCGCCCTCCTGGAATACAGCTTCATGATTCCCGCCAACTCCATCGGCAGCCGCATTAACGGCGGTCCCTTCAGCCTGATGCAGCTGAAGATTATCCAGGAAGCCATTTCCCTTACCATTTTTACCGTCATTGCGGTTACCGTATTCCACACAGAAACTTTGCAGTGGAACCACATCGTGGCGTTCCTGTGTATCATCGCTGCGGTATTTTTCGCATTCTTGAAGTAGGAGCATCAGGGTGAACAAGGCAGTCTTAATAGTCCTTCTCATTGCGGCGCTCCTCAGCCCCGCATTGGCAAAGACTGCCCCCAAAGAATCCTCCCATAAATCCACCACCCAGGTAGAATCCAAGACATCGAAGGACACCCAGAAAGAAAAGTCCAAGGAAAAGCAAAAAGACAAGCAGAAGGAAAAACAGACGGAAAAACAGACGGACAAGCAGAAAAAATCCAAGGCTTCGAAGTCTACGAAGTCCTCAAAAAAATCCAGCAAGAAATCCTCGGGCAAAATCGCAAAGGACGACGAATCCCCCAGCGATTCCACAAAGAAAGTCTCTATAAAGTCAGACGATCCCAAGGCTTTCACCAAGGCTCTCCTCTACGAAAAGCAGGGCGTTGAAGTCGAATTCGTGGACGCCACCAAAAAGAGCAGGAAATCCAGGAAGAAAGGCGAAAAGAAGCCCACCAAGACCGAAACCGTCGGCGAGTATTTCGACTTTTCTACCATGCTCATCCCCATTACACACGAGGCCCGTCTCGGCTCCCCCTACGGAATCCGCGACCACCGACTCCACCGCGGCGTAGACATCCAGGTAGAAAAAGGAGAGCCCATGGTTGCCGCCTACCCCGGCGAAGTGATCGTCTCTAAATACAATCAGGGCGGCTACGGCCACTACGTCCTGGTACAGCACGAAAACGGTCTGCAGACCCTTTATGGCCACCTGGCCGAACGCACCGTCAAGGTTGGCGACCAGGTTTACCCCGGCGATATCGTTGGCCTCGCTGGCAACACCGGAAAATCTTCCGGAGCCCACCTCCACTTCGAGATCCGCTACGGCGACGTGAACATCGACCCCACTACCGTTGTAGACTTCCCCCATTGGCAACTGAAACCCGGAGTCGAGAAATACTCCAAGAAGAAGGCTATTCAAGCCCATCGTAAAATCCAGTCCAAGCTAAAAGTTGAAAATGTCTATATCGTCAAAAAAGGCGATACCGTAGCCGATGTGGCGGCGTTCTTCTACATTTCCGAAGATGCGGTTCGACGAATCAACAAGCTTGGCAAGGATCAGCCCCTAAAGGTGGGTATGAAACTTAAGGGCTGCATGTAGTCAAAGCATACTTTTTGAAGTACGTTTTTGAAGTTATCAGATGAAAAACCGCCCTTTCGAACACAAATAATCTTTTTGTAAGTTTTTAGAAAGGTCGTTTACCCCTCAGAACGGTCATTTTCCGGCAGACCTTTACACGGAGTGTTCAAAAAAGTGGATTTTTTAGTGAATTTTTGAAAAATATTTCACTTTTTGACATTAAAAATGGGTAAATTTACGTTGGATTTTTTTAAATCGCAAGTTTATTGAATTAACACAATAATTGGAGACACACATGGCAAAGAAGATGATTGCGTGTGACGGTAATGAAGCTACCGCTAACGTTGCTTTTGCAGTTAGTGAAGTTGCAGCTATCTACCCGATTACACCGTCTAGTCCTATGGCTGAACACGCCGACAACTGGAGCGCAGCTGGTAAGAAGAATATTTGGGGCCAGGTTCCCCGCGTTTTTGAAATGCAGTCCGAAGGTGGCGCTGCCGGTACCGTTCACGGTGCACTGCAGGCCGGTGCTTTGACCACCACCTTTACCGCATCCCAGGGTCTTCTGTTGATGATCCCCAACATGTACAAGATCGCCGGCGAACTGACCCCCACGGTCTTCCATGTGACTGCCCGTGCTCTCGCTATGCAGGGCCTTTCTATTTTCGGTGACCACTCCGACATCATGGCTTGCCGCCAGACCGGTTTCGCTATGCTCGGCTCTTCCTCCGTTCAGGAATGCCAGGACATGGCTCTCGTGGCTCACGCTTCTACTCTCGAATCCCGCGTCCCGTTCGTCCACTTCTTCGACGGTTTCCGTACTTCTCACGAAGTCATGAAGATCGAAGCCCTCGAAGACGGCGTTATCCGTAGCGTCATCGACGAAAAGTACGTGAAGGCTTGCCGCGAACGCTGCCTCACTCCGGATCGCCCCACCATGCGCGGTACCGCTCAGAACCCGGACGTCTACTTCCAGGGCCGCGAAACCGTGAACCCCTTCTACAAGAAGGTTCCGGAAATCGTCCAGAAGTACATGGACAAGGTCGCTTCCTTCACCGGTCGTCAGTACCACATTGTGGACTACGTGGGTGCACCCGATGCAGAACGCGTCATCATCTCCATGGGCTCTTCTACCTGCACCATCGGTGACACCGTTAAGTATCTCAACTCCAAGGGCGAAAAGGTCGGTCTCGTAAACGTTCGTCTGTACCGTCCGTTCCCCATGGAAGCAGTTGTTGCTGCTCTCCCCAAGACCGTCAAGAAGATCGCTGTTCTCGACCGCTGCAAGGAACCGGGTTCCGCAGGCGAACCGCTCTTCCAGGACGCTCTTACCGCAGTTTCTGAAGCCGTCATGGCTGGCCAGATGGCTATGCCCAAGATGATCGGTGGCCGCTACGGTCTTTCCTCCAAGGAATTCACCCCGGCTATGGTCAAGGCTATCTTCGACGAACTGAAGCTGGACGCACCCCGCGCACGTTTCACCGTTGGTATCAACGACGATGTCTGCAACACCAGCCTCCCCATCGATCCTGACTTCAAGCTGGATTCCGACTTCTTCCAGGCCATGTTCTTCGGTCTGGGCTCCGACGGTACCGTTGGCGCAAACAAGAACTCCATCAAGATTATCGGTAACGAAACCGAAAACAACGCTCAGGGTTACTTCGTATACGACTCCAAGAAGTCTGGTTCCATGACCACTTCTCACCTCCGTTTCGGTAAGAGCATCATCGACGCTCCGTACCTGATCGGTGAAAACGAAGCTGACTTCGTTGCTTGCCACCATACTCCGCACCTCGAATCCGTGGACATGCTGAAGTATGCAAAGCAGGGCGCAACCTTCCTGGTCAACACCCCGCACTCCGCAGAAACCGTCTGGGATACTTTCCCTCGTCCGGTTCAGGAAGTCATCATCAAGAAGCAGCTCAAGGTGTACGTCATCGACGCATACGCCGTTGCCGCAAAGACTGGCATGGGCCGTCGCATCAACACTGTGATGCAGACCTGCTTCTTCTCCAAGCTGGGTAACGTTCTTGATTCCGATACCGCTATCAAGTACATCAAGAAGTACGCAGAAAAGACTTACGCCAAGAAGGGTATGGAAGTGGTCCAGAAGAACTGGGACGCTATCGATGCTTCTCTGGCTAACCTCTTCGAAGTCAAGGTTCCGGCCGCTGTTACCAGCACCAAGGAATTCCGCGCTCCGATCCACGGTAACGCTCCTGCATTCGTCAACGAAGTTACTGCAGAAATCATCAAGGGCAACGGCGAAAAGCTCCCCGTTTCCAAGATGCCTGTTGACGGTGTATTCCCCACCGGCACTACCAAGTACGAAAAGCGCGACCTCGCCCTGAACATCCCGTCCTGGAATCCGGACGCTTGCGTACAGTGCGGCAAGTGCGCTATGGTCTGCCCCCACGCTGCTATCCGCGTGAAGGTTGTAGACGAATCCGCTGTTGCTAACGCACCGGAAGGCTTCAAGTTCACCGCTGCCAAGGGCTTCAAGCTCGAAGGCTCCGAAAAGCCCGTATTCGCAATCTCCGTCTCCAGCTACGACTGTACTGGTTGCGGCGTCTGTACTCAGGCTTGTATCGGTAAGGACAAGAATGAAGAAGGCAAGAAGGCCATCAACATGGTGCCGCAGGAACCCATCAAGGTTCAGGAAGGCAAGTGCTGGGACTTCTTCGTTGACCTCCCCGAATTTGACCGCACCAAGGTTAACAAGAACCTTGTCAAGCAGGCTATGCTCCTGGAACCCCTGTTCGAATTCTCCGGCTCCTGCGCAGGCTGCGGCGAAACCGCTTATGTCCGTCTCGTTTCTCAGCTCTTCGGCGACCGCATGGTTGTAGCAAACGCAACTGGTTGCTCTTCCATCTACGGTGGTAACCTCCCCACTACTCCGTGGGCAAAGAACAAGGAAGGCCGCGGTCCGGCTTGGGCTAACAGCTTGTTCGAAGACAACGCTGAATTCGGTCTCGGTATGCGTCTTGCAATCACCAAGCATGCAAACCAGGCTGTAAGCCTCCTGGAAGCAGTGAACGTTCCTGCCGAACTCAAGGCTAAGCTCACTTCTCAGGATCAGTCCGACGAAGCCGGCATCCAGGCTCAGCGCGCTAACGTTGCTGAACTGAAGGCTGCTCTCGCTGGTGCTACCGACGAAGCTTCTGTAAGCCTCCGCGACGAATTCGCCGACTACCTGGTCAAGAAGTCCGTATGGATCTTCGGTGGTGACGGTTGGGCATACGACATCGGTTACGGTGGTCTCGACCACGTCATGGCAACCGGTGAAAATGTGAACATCTGCGTCCTCGACACTGAAGTTTACTCCAACACTGGTGGACAGGCTTCCAAGTCCACCAACCGTGGCGCCGTCGCCCTCTTCGCAGCCGCTGGTAAGCGCGCTGGCAAGAAGGACCTCGGTCTTATCGCCATGAGCTACAAGAATGTGTACGTTGGCCGTATCGCCATCGGCGCAAACGACGCTCAGGCTCTGAAGGTTCTCCAGGAAGCAGAAGCTCACAATGGTCCGTCTCTGATCATCTGCTACTGCCCATGCATCAACCACGGCTTCGATCTCAACAGCCAGCTGGAACACCAGAAGATGGCTGTGGATTCCGGTTACTGGACTCTGCTCCGCTACAACCCGGCTCTCGCTGCCGAAGGCAAGGCTCCCCTTGTTCTCGACTCCAAGGCCCCGACTATCCCGGTTGCAGAATACATCTACACCGAAAACCGCTACAAGCAGCTCACCCGTAACAACCCGGAAGTTGCTAAGAAGCTGGCCGAAGACCTCCAGAAGGAAGTGGATGCCCGCTTTGCATTCTACACCGCAATGTCCCAGGACACTGAAGGTCTGATCAGCCTGTAATCGGTTAACGTCGTCATCCTGAGCGCGGTAAGGCGCGAAGGATCCAGACCCGACGAAGCATTAGATGAGAGTCAAGAGAAATCTTGGCTCTCGTCTTTTTTATATATAAAGAAAGGGGGAAACTTCCCCCAGTATGAATTATGATTTATGAGACTTTCTCGTAATTAGTAATTCATAACTCATAACTAAAAACGGTTCCCGTTCATTTGAACGGGACCGTTTTTTATTTTAATTTGGTCTGAATGGCTTGACAAAATTTATGGATATTTATATCTTTGGTTCACCACTGGGGTGGTAGCTCAATTTTGGTTAGAGCACCGGCCTGTCACGCCGGAGGTTGCGAGTTCAAGCCTCGTCTATCCCGCTTAAAAGAACACTTTTCGAAAGAAAGGTGTTCTTTTTTTATCATCAGCCGATGCTGTTTTATTGTTGGACGGCACGTTTTTTTTTGCATTTTCACGCATTTTTTTGCATTTTCAGCCGCAATTCCCTTGACAACAAAGAAACATATTAGTACATTTGGTGCGTCGGTTGAAAGACCAGACAAACCACTGGGGTGGTAGCTCAATTTTGGTTAGAGCACCGGCCTGTCACGCCGGAGGTTGCGAGTTCAAGCCTCGTCTATCCCGCTTAAAAAGCTTCTCGAGAGAGAAGCTTTTTTTGTTTTTGAAAAAGAACCATTTATTTTACGCTTGCGACATTCAACAACTTCTATCCAAGCTAATCTCTAAAGAACGTAAAGGACTTGCCTTCGATTTTCTTGCTCTGGTAGGTGCAAGTATCCGCCTGCTTGTACAGGTCGTTAAAGTCAAGGCTAGAGTCCTTCCTGAAGAAGGCGGCACCTAGACTGACCGACACCCTATAATCCGGGATTTCATCGATTTCGATCTTGTCGATTTCATCAAAAAGTCGGCGGATCGCAAGCGTCCCCTGATCTTCCGTAGCCACGCCATTCAGGTAGACTACGAATTCATCGCCGCCAAGCCTAAGCAAGATATCCTCATCGCGGAAAGCGGACTTCATGGCTTCGGCAACGGCAATAATAACCTGGTCTCCCGCCTGGTGTCCGTGGGTATCGTTGACGTACTTGAAATTATCGATATCGAACAGGCAGAGCATGCCGACCTTGTTTTCTAGCAAGGAAAGCTTTACCTTGTTGACGCCACCGGTACGGTTATACAATCCGGTCATCAAATCGGTTTGCGCCTGGGTAATCAGCTTATTCTCTTTATTCTTTTCTTCGTTGATGTTTTCGATAGCGAAAATAATCTGCTCGGGAACAAGATCATCTGACATAGAACCCACGGCCACATAACGGCCGCGACACCAACCAAGACGCTTACCAAAGAATTCGTGAGTAATGGTTCGCTTGCCCTTCATGCTCTGGGCAACGGCGGCAATATTGGCGTAGGGAACAAGAGCTTCAAGGCCATTTTCATCAATGGCGTCCCTCATGGCAATCAGAAGTTGCTTGCCAAAGTTCTCATGACCGTCAAACTCCACCATGTTAGTCTTGTTGATCACGGCGCGGAAGGTTTCGGTCTTTACGTCGATCTGCACAACAGTCTCGTAAATGTCGGCCATAGACTTGATGTAATGAGTCAACCCCTGTTCATCGTTCAGCTCGCCCACCTTACGTTCAAGAACAAAACGTTCGAACTTCATACGGGACATGAAGGAGCCAACAACCAGACCGATGATACCGTAAATCAGCACGTCCACAATATCCAGCACCAGAATTTCGGAAGGCTTATACATAATTGCCAGGGGTACAAAAACCACGTCCAGCAACAACGTACTGATCAGGAACCTGTAAGGGCGATCCGTAAAAATCAGGGCGGTAAGCATCTGCATTACCAAAAGCGAAACCGTAATACGCTCCGGCGAGGTCACAAACGTCAGGTAGAGTCCAAAGGAAAGCAAGAGCCAGTTGAATGCATACATGAGAAAGATGACCATCCGGGGATTCTTCTTGGTTAAATACCGGTTGGCCATAAAAATGAAGAAACAGAGCAACGTGGCCGAAGAATAGGCAACCACATTGTGATTAAGGGAAGCAATTTCAGAAAGCGCAGACAGGGTAAACATGACGCCGAAAAAGAACATCCCCATCAGGGAATACGCGCCAAGAGACTTCTGGTTACTCCGCGAAACGGAATCCGCGACCTTCGTCAGTTCGTCGGGATCCACTGTCGCATAAAGCAGATAATTTTTCAGCCACTTCAACATACAATAAGAATAGGTTGTAAAACTATGCTAACAATCTATTCTATAATATGGGAGCTGTAGCAAAAAAAGCTTCAAATAAGTTTTTTTGAAGCATTTTCCCATTCCAAATTGTAACATAAATCACAAAAAGCGGCTGATTTTAACCATCAAAAGGCGTAAAAGGGAGTTTCGTCCTTGGTGCGGTATTCGTGCTTTTCGTAGTAGCCGATCAGTTCGCCGTTCTCATCGCGAAGGGCGATCATGTAGCCGTCCTTCACCTGCTTCTCGTTAAAGAAGGAATGGACACGGTTGTGGGACTTGTCAGCCTTGAACCAATCCATCACCTTCTGGATCTTTTCCCTGGAATCGGGGCTGTGGCAATCCATGAGGCAACGACCAATAAGGGCGGCTCCCCCACGCTTGGCCTGGGCCACGCAGGCAAAAGGATTCATGTACACAATGGTATGGTTCAGGTCGCACACCACAATGGCGGTGTTGTCCTGATCGATGATAGATTTGAAGAAAGGATTGAGATTAGTCATTTTTCATCCGGGTCTGTAGATTTTCCACAATGGGGGCAGACATCAATATTATACAGTTTCAAGTGCAAAAGCTTGTTGCAATGAGGGCAGCGAACCTTCTTGATCATCCACACAGTGGAACCCACAAGGAAACCGGCGGCCAAAGCAAGCAAAACAAAATCCGCATCAGCAATATTGTCCGACACCCCCACAGGCTTTACACCCTTGTAAAAAAGGAAAAAGCCAATAAACAAAACAATGTAGCCAATCAGGCGGTTAATTTTCGGGTTGTTCATGGAGCTTAATATACTATCAAGTGGCGGAAATTATATAAAATGGGCTCCAAATTTTTCTTTTTTGCAACATTGGAGTCCAGAAAAATACTTTATACAGAATTTACAGTCCATTATTATTGGCATTATGGACTCCAGAACAGCAAATTAGCCTCATTTGGAATCCATAGATTTCAATCAAAGCAAAAATTAAAGCCGCAAACAGTTAATTTATTTATAAAAATAGACTCCAAACAGAGGATTCAACTCTTTTTGGAGCCCACTTTCGCCAAAAAAGGCGAAAATAAAAAAAGCCACCCCGAAAAAACATCGGGAGTGACCTTTTTAGATTCTAGAGCGAAGCTCTGACTATAACCTCAGAGCGACAAAGTCGCGACCTCGCACCTCAGAGGGCGAAGCCCGACCTCATACCTCTTAACAACCGAGCTTTGCAGCCAGGTATGCTTCCAGTTCGTCGATCTTTACCAGTTCCTGCTGCATGGAGTCACGTTCACGGACGGTGACGTAGCCCAGCTTTGCCGGATCGGATTCGCCTTCGCCAACGGTGTCGAAGTCGACGGTGACGCAGAACGGAGTACCCAGTTCGTCCTGACGGCGGTAACGCTTACCGATGGACTGAGTTTCATCGTATTCCACGTTCCAGCGCTGGAGCAGCTGTTCGTAAAGTTCTTCAGCCTTAGCCTTGACCTGACCCTTCTTGACCAGCGGGAGGACAGCAACCTTAACCGGAGCAACCTTCGGGTCGAAGTGGAGAACGGTACGTTCGTCGTTTTCAAGCTTCTGGACTTCGTAAGCGTCGCAGAGGAGAACGAGGAGCAAGCGTTCCACACCCAGGGACGGTTCAACAACGTACGGAACGTAACGCTTATTGTTCACCTGGTCGTTGTATTCCTGCTTGACCTTGGATTCGTTCTGGTGAGCAGTCAAGTCGAAGTTGGTACGGCTTGCGATACCCCACAGTTCGCCCCAACCGAACGGGAATTCGTATTCAACGTCGGTGGTACCGTTGGAGTAGTGGGAAAGTTCTTCCTTGGCATGTTCGCGGAGGCGGAGCTTGGATTCGTTCACGCCCAGGTCCTTGATGAGCCAGTTGAAGCAATACTTGCGCCAGAAGTTGTACCAGTCAAGTTCGGTGCCCGGTTCGCAGAAGAATTCCAGTTCCATCTGTTCGAATTCGCGGGTACGGAAAATGAAGTTACCCGGGGTAATTTCGTTACGGAAAGACTTACCGATCTGACCCACGCCAAACGGAATGCGGGGGCGAACGTTGTCGACGATGTTCTTGAAGTCGACGAAGATACCCTGAGCGGTTTCCGGACGGAGGTAAACCTTGTTGCCTTCGCCTTCGATAACGCCGATTTCGGTCTGGAACATGAGGTTAAATGCGCGGGGCTTGGTGAATTCGGTCTTGCCGCAGCTCGGGCATTCGATCTTGTTTTCCACCATCATTTCGGCAATCTGGTCGAAGTTCTTGCCAGCGCAGCAGCCGTCACCCAGCTTTTCTTCCAGCAGGTGGTCTGCACGGAAACGTTCGTGGCAAGCGAGGCAGTCAACCAGGGGGTCAGAGAAGTTACCCACGTGGCCAGAAGCCTTCCAAACGCGGGGGTTCAAGAGAATGGAGCTATCAAGACCCAGCACATCCTTGCGGCTGGTAACGAACTTCTTCCACCAGAGGTTCTTGATGTTGCGCTTCAGTTCAACACCATACGGACCGTAGTCCCAAGTGTTGGCCAGGCCATCATAAATTTCGGAGCCCGGGAAAATGAAACCGCGGCGCTTGCAGAGGGAGATGATATCTTTGAGGGCGTCTTGAACTTTCTTTGCCATTTTATATATCCTTTTTCGGCCGAACCTGAACTTTGCAGGCATATCCTTTGGCCGGACTAGGAACCTACCTGGATGATAGGCCCTGACGGGGCGAAATATAGTAAATTATGAATTACGAATTATGAGATATGAATTGTTATAATCGCACCAAAGGCGCCTAACTTATTAATCCATATCTCATACCTCATATCTCATACCTCATCCCCCTCTCCCTCCGTGACAATTGACCGTAAAAAAGGTATCTTTACCCCCACTATTATGAAGTTTGGTTCAATTGTCACACTGTTTGCATTGCCTGTCGCCCTATTTGCAGAAAATGGGACTGTAGAGCTTACCGAAGTTGTAGACGACAAGGCTATCCTGGAATCCGAAATCACAGAAGTCACCGAAGCGACAAATCCCTCTTCCGTGGCCTCAACCGAAAAAAAAGTTACCGCAACCATTACCGAAAGTGAATTTTCCGGCAACCCAGCCATTGATTCTACCGATGCAGGTAACGTAGACGCTCCAGCAGCAGCAATTGAAGAAAAGCTTGCCACAACCGAGGCTGTGGAAGCCGCCGACAAGGCAAATACCGACGTAGCCGTAACCGATTCCGAAGCAGAATCCGACAGCTCCGAAACTGACGACGGCAAGGAAATGTCCCAGGAAGAAGCGGACGCCGAACTGGCCGCCGCCATGGGAGATTCAGCAACGGTGGATAGTGTCCGCAAGCTGGTGCTGGACATGACCACAGCCATGATTCCCACCGAAAGCCGCCGCATCGCAAGCCCCTATGGCATCCGCACCTACCGTATGCATCGTGGCGTTGACTTGGGCCTCTGCCATGGCGAAGACCGCACCATCGTGGCCGCATTCCCCGGCAAGGTCAAGCTGGTCCGCAACCAGGGTCGCCGTAAAGGTTACGGCAAGTACGTGATTATCGATCATGGCAACGGTCTTACTACCCTTTACGCCCATCTGGCCAGCTGGAAAGTGAAAATCGGCGATGAACTTCAGGCTGGGGACACCGTAGGCATCGGAGGCAACACAGGCCGTTCCTTTGGAGCCCATCTACATTTCGAAATGAAGTATAACGGCGTCTACATCGACCCCACCACCGTATTCAATTTCCAAGAAGGCACCTACCTAGCCGCCACCACCGAAATTGACCAGGCCCAGATTCAGGGTGTCGAAGACGAATACCAGAAGGAACTGGCCAAGCACCGCTATTACAAGGTCCGCCGCGGAGACTGTCTGGGTAAAATCGCCCGCCGCTACGGAATTTCTGTGGGTAAGCTGAAGCGCCTAAATGGCCTCAAGAGCAACAACATCCGCCCCGGCCAAGTCCTCCGCTGCTCGTAATATAGACGAGAGAACGCTTCGCTACAGACGAGAGATGAGAGAAGCCGAAATGTTGCCGGTTTATTTCGCACCGCTACAAGGTTTTACTGAGTCCGCCTACAGACGGGCTCATTTTTTGCATGCCGGGCCCAAGGCCGGTGAGTCAGGAATCGCCGCCTATTACACCCCATTTTTGCGCGTCGAGAAAGGTGCCGCCCGAGAAAAAGATCTGCGGGATTTGCAACAGGACCTGGAATTCATCAAAAGCCAGCAGTCAAACATCTGCCATTGCGAAAACGCAGATTACAGTTCAAGCGATGACGAAGCCCCGCATTTTTACAACGTGGTTCCACAAGTCATTTGCAAGGACGCCGCCGAATTCCGCATACTAGTTGATGACATTCAAAAGCTAAAAAAGGATTGCGGATTCGCCCCCGACGAAGTCTTCCCTCAGATTGATATCAATATGGGATGTCCCTTCCCCATGCAGGCGAAATCGGGCCGCGGTTCAGGCATCCTCCCGCGAGTGGATGCTGTCAGGGAAATCCTTCAGGAGGTCGCCCGCCGTTCTGGACAGCAGACCGATGCAGCTCTCACGTTCAGCATCAAGATGCGTCTGGGCTACACCTCCCCCGACGAATGTCTAGCCCTGCTGCCGCTGTTGAACGAGGCTCCCCTTGCCCACATCACCATGCATCCCCGCACAGGCATCCAGCAGTACAAGGGTGCGCTGGACTTCGCAGCATTCGAAGCCTTCTATTCCCAGTGCCGCCACCCTGTCATATTCAACGGCGATGTCACCAGCCTCTCAGACATTCAGGCTATTGAACGCCGATTCCCAAACCTCAAGGGAATCATGATCGGTCGCGGGCTCCTGGCCAACCCAGCACTCGCCGTGCAATTTCAAGCGCAGTCCCCTGCGCAGTCCCAAACGAGCCCTCTTTCTGCGCTCCTAAAAATCCACGATTCCATTCTGGATAACTACCGCAAGCGCCTCCAGGGCGACGCCCAAATCCTGGACAAACTTCGCCCCTTCTGGACCTACCCCGCCGAAGCAGCCCAAACCCAGCCGCAGAACTCCGAATCCATTCTCCCCAAGCGCATCATAAAGAAAATCGCCAAGGCCCGAAACCTCAGCGAATATCTAGACGCAGTGGACGATTTGCGCGGTACTATCTAAGAACTTGCGAGGAACCTAAGGCAGATTGTACAGTACGTTCAATCCCCAGCCACCACCACTCGCGTATTAAAAGAAACTCCATAAAGATAATTAGAATAGTCATTGACAAACAGCAACACACCTGCCGGAGCAATTTCAGCCATCGCGTTGAACAAGGTCAAGGACTAATTCCTCCGGGATGGTAAACTTCAATAAAATTGTTCCAGGGGATTATATGTAGTTGAAGCACGAACACCCAAGAATCGTTCTTGACCATTTTCCCCATAATGGTAATACTCAATACCCGTGCTATGCAGCAGATACATATTGTACACATAGATACCAAGAGAATTCATCTCAGTCGTCACTCTTACAAGTCCAACATTAGAACGTTCATCAACCGTGTAAGTCCCATCAGCACTTATTCTGTAGGTTTTGACCACACGTTGAAACAAGCTATCCTGAATGTGTACAGCGTAACAGTCTAGATGTCCGACCACATCACATCACCAGGCATATACTCATTCACTTCTTCTCTATAATTCATCAGTTTTCTGCGAATCCCTTACAATCTTATCGTAAGCCTTAAAGATGGCTGCGTGACTCAACACGCCTATTACATCACCATTCTTATTCTTGACACACAGCTCATTCATAGACGTTCGTACAAAAATCTTCAATGCCGAATGCAAGTCCATGGATTCATTCAGCATCGGTGCTTTTACTGTACAGTCAGAAATCAGCAAGTGCTGAATCAAGTCCGGCGAACTGATATAGGCGTTCTTCACGATGGACATGTCCAACAATCCTATGTACGTTCCCGAATGATCATGAGGCTTGGACAATCCTGTCGGAGTCTTGGAAGTTCCTTCGTAGACAGGATAGACGTAATCCACCTCGATGTCCTTCAAAACATCAAACAGGGAATCCTCTGCACGGAGGGTCTTCATTTCGCAATGTTCAATCACATCACCAACGGTGGTAATTCGTAAAACATCCTGATCCATGTCGCCACGATGAGCCGGCGAGGCAAACTTGTTCACCACCTGACTTTTATAAATGCTCCAACCGCGAGAGAACGAGATGTGCATAACAGCCGCAATCAAAAGCCCAGGCAGCAAACTATAACTACCAGTCATTTCGCAGACCATAACCACTCCGGCAATGGGCGCCTTGGCGGCCCCCGCAAAAAAGGCAGCCATACCTACCAGAATAAACATCTCAGGTTCGCGGATTGCACCCGGAGCCACCAGTTCCAAGATGCCCGCAAACATGGCACCCAGAACTCCACCAATAAACAGCGAAGGGCCGAACACGCCGCCGGATCCGCCAGAACCCACCGTAAGCCCCGTAGCCAAGATTTTTGCCAGCACAATGCCCAGCAACAGCATCACACCCCATACGGTATGGGGCAACATAGCTCCCATGACCTCGCCAATAAATTCAAATCCGCCACCGGCTACTTCGGGGTAAGCCAGCACCAGCAGCGAAATCATGAGGCCGCCAATAGCGGGTTTTGTCCAGTTGGGAATCTGCCAGCGTGCAAAACGGGTTTCAGACTCGTTGTAGCAACGAACATACAAATAAGAAAAGGGGAAACAGAGAATGCCCAACAGGGCACAAGCTAAAAGTTCAACGCCGTTGGTAAAGGGGAAAATCGGAACACCAGCAATAGCCGGGGCAGTTCCTACAAAGGCAATGTAGATTGTAAAAGCCACCACCGACGAAACGATGGATGTGGCAAAGGCGTTGGATTCAAAATCTTCTCGATAAAGCACTTCTACCGAAGTTAAAGCGCCTGCCAGCGGAGCCTTAAAAATTGCACCGAGACCTGCAGCCGTTCCCGCCAAGGTGAACTGACGACGCAATGTCTGGGGCATGTTAAAACCATGACAAACGGTGGAGGCGATTCCAGAACCGATTTGTGAAATAGGGCCTTCATAACCAGCGCTGCCACCCGTCGCCAAGGTAATAATGCTGGTCAGGAATTTTATCGGAGCCACACGCTTGCGGATCTTGCCCCCCTCGTGATGGAAGGACTTGATCATGTTATCGGTACCCTGGCCGGCCGTTTCGGGAGCCTTGGCGATTGCGTAAATAATGACACCCACAATGAGGCCGCCAACCGCAGGCATTACGGCAAAAGTCCACCAGGGCAAGGCATTCTCACCGGTCCAAGGTTTACGCACCAGTGCGCTGGCAAACTCAAGGCCAAAATGAAAGGCAACAGCCACCACACCAGTCACAAAGCCAATAAACGCAGCCAAGAAAATCTTTGGCATGTAGCCATTGATTACCAGGAACTTGTTAAAGCGTTTTAGGAATTGAGACATTTGCCGCCAAATCTAGAATTTTCTGACTTCTATGAAAAAGATCAACATAATTCATATCTCGTAATTCATAACTAAAAAAAACTCTTCCGCAGTAATCTCTTTTTTTTGCAATTCATAAAAAAAGAACCCCATGCAGAATCTGCACGAGGTTCTTAATAAAGCCTCAAAGGCCAAGGGCCGACCTCATACCTCAAGCGAGTGTACGAGCGTACCTCATACCTTTTTTAGCTCACCAGCATCATCGAGAACACCATGATGAACAGGGCCACGGTTTCACCCACGCCAAGCACCATCAAGCTGTTCACTAGACCCTTGCCGGTTTCACCCAAGCCGTTACAGGCATTGGAGGCAGCCTTGCCTACATACCAGCCGGAGAACATAATGCCAAGCCCACCGAAGATGCCCACGCCCAGGCAAGCTGCCCAGTTATGGAAATCCGGCTTGTTGGCAGCATTCAGGATGGTATTCATCAGAAGCATGCCATAAATCGTCTGCGCAATAGGTGCGCCCACGAACACAAGCAAGGTGAACATAGCGTTCTTCCCCTTAAGGTAGGCTTTTTTCCACGAACCGATCGCCGCCATGCCGGCAGTACTGCAACCCATTGCAGAGCCGACAGCGGAAAGACCGAGAGCCGCGGCGGCGCCCATCTTGCCGAGAGTCACTATTGTTTCTTGATCCATATTCAATTCCTTATAGGAGTGAGGACGCGAACTATGTTCGCTTTGAGGTCGGCGCAAAGCGCCTAGAGGAATGAGGTCTTTCAAAACAAAGCCTCATACCTCAACGCCTTACAAAAGTAAGGCGTCCTCATACCTACTAAGCGAAGGTCTGGGTTGCGAACACCATGACGAACAGAGCAACGGTTTCGACCACACCGAGAACCATCAGGTAGTTCACCATGCCCTTGCCGGTTTCGCCCAAAGCGTCACAAGCAACAGCACCAGCCTTACCCTGGAACCATGCGGAAGCCATCATGCCGAGGCCGCCGAAGATACCGGCACCGAGGCAAGCTGCCCAGTTGTTGAAGTTTTCAGCATTTGCAGCACCCAGGATGAAGTTCATCAGGAGCATGCCGTAAATGGTCTGGGAAATGGGAGCACCCACGAACACAAGGAGAGTGAAGAGAGCACTCTTGCCCTGAGCGTAAGCCTTCTTCCATACGGTGATTGCAGACATACCAGCGGTACCGCAACCAAGAGCAGAACCGAGAGCACCGAGGCCGAGAGCTGCTGCTGCACCCATCTTGCCGAGAGTTACCATGGTTTCGTGATCTAACATATTTTTATCCTCTACTTGTTGTTATTAAACGTTTTTCCGTTTCTTGAACGGGTTAAAGCCAAAACCGCTCCACTGCAGGTCAAGGCCGTTAGAAAATTCTAGGGTGTTCAAACGCACTGCGTGAACCGCCACACCCATGACGGCAAGTGCAATGTTCAGGGCATGAACAAAGAGTAGCACAATGGCTGCACCAAGGAGACCGCCAACAGAACCGAACATAGGCGAAAGCATTTCGCTGAAGGATTCTGCAATGGCAGCACCGGAAAGGCCCACTGCGAACAGACGGATGTAGCTAATCACATCCACGAAGTTGTTCACGATGTTCAAGGCAAGCATGGGGATAGAAATCCATTCTTCCTTGAGCTTGGAAGGAGGCACAGAGAACAGCACCAGCAGCACTACGCCAGCGATGAGCACATAGATCATCGGAGCGGAAGTAGGACCGCTGAAGAAGTTTCTGAATACTTCCGGGACCTTGTCGCCCAGCACCATGTTTCCCGCGAGGAAGAACATGTACCAGGTGGAGAATAGCCAGCCAACTTGAGCCAGAGCTGTAGTACTCTTACGCTGGATCTGGACAATCACATTCCAAACGTGCGCAATAGTCAGATGGACCACTGCAATGCAGAAGCAGAAGAACTGCATGTTGGAAGACTGACGGATCCAATGCATGGCATTCTTCAGGCCCTCGGGGCAGAAGGATGCATTTGCAAGGTCAAGGTTTGCAACCCAGGGAGCAATTTCCGGAGTCAAACCAAGATAGCTTGCATTCATGATACCCCATACGATGGTAGCACCACTCATCAAGTACATAAAGCTGAAGCCTGCACTCTTGGATTTCGGAGCCTTCTTGCGGGCAACGATAGTGAGTGCCAGGAACAGAGCTCCGTAGAAGGCATCACCAACGATGATGGCAAAGAACAGGCTGAAGAAAGCCAGGAACACTGCGGAAACATCGATTTCCTTGTAGCCCGGAACGATACCGATAATATCGTACAGGAACTGCATGGGTTTCGCAATGGGCTTGTGGGTCAAAAGCGTGGGAACCATGTCGTCGTCAGAAGGATCTTCTTCGCGGACGCCCCAGCCATTAGCCTTTGCGGCTTCCTGGATTTCAGACATGCGATTGGCAGGGGCAAAACCCTGAATCATCGCGATGCTTGCACCAGCCAGCATTCCGCTTGCAGCTTCCTGCAGGTCGTATTCTTCATCGGCGTCAACCAATGCGGAATCGATTTCGGAGCGCTTGGCGGCCAGGCCTTCCAGAGTCTTGTCGGCCTTTGCAAGTTCTGCATTGGCTGCGGAGAGCTTCTGGCGCATTTCGGCCAAGGACATAGACGGCAGAGGAAGTTCAACGGCATCCTTTACGGCTGCGGGAGCTTCACCCTTGCTAATGACTGCATAAAGATTTCCAGTAAGGTTCTGTCCGAAGGGGAGCACAACGGCACCGTCATCAGCAGAAATAGTCCTGCTGGGATCAACTTCATAGAGTTTTACGAAAACACCGCTCTCTTCCAGAGACTTAACAGTCTGCGGGTCCAGATTGCCGAAGTTGTCAAGGCGGTTCAGGTCGTTATGGAGCTTGGAGATTTCGTCCGTAGCGTCCTTCTTGACCTGCACCATCTGATGCACGGCTTCGACTGCGGGCTGAGAAGCGATAGATGCGTCCAGAGAAACAGCATCCTTCCCTGCCTTGGCAGGGATTGCCTCGAGAGCCTTGCGGATTCGCATGACCTTGGACTTGGCGGCATTCAGCTTTACGCCCGTGGGATTTACCAGCGGGGTTACATGAAGGATGCCCATCTCGCGGAGCTTTTCAAGAGAAGCCTCGCGTTCCTTGTCCAGGCAGAGAATGGTTACTTTCTTCATAGGAGTAATCATGCGGCTACCCCCTTGTCCTGAGCGGCTGCGGCATCCTGTGCTGCGGCACGAGCGGTAGACTTGCCCTTGGCAAGCTTACTACGGGCCACACCGGAGGTCTGCTGGTCACCCAAGAAGATGTTAATCTTGCGAATGTTGTCCTTGGCTTCGGGAATCTTGACCTTTTCGAAAAGATTCACGCGCTGGCTCGTGGTACGAAGTTCCTGAGAAAGAAGTTCGTACTGCTTTTCGAGAACGCGGCGTTCCAGGCGCAGGGAAATAAGGCCCTGCAGACTGCGGATACCGTCGTCCAGCCAAACCGGCGTAGTAAAGAAGTCAGGGATGGTCACATTGAAGTCTACCCCATCGTATGTAGGAATGCGGACACCGGCGATATTACCTTCGCCCTGGCGCACTTCCTTCACCGACAGGTACTTCGACCAATCGATAGGTTCGGCATACAGCGAAATCCAGGAGGACATGCTCTTGCGGAGCTTGTCTTCCTCCTCGCGCTTTGCCATCACCCTCTCCTGGAGCGTACGCATTTCCATCTGCAGCTGCTGCTTTTTCAACAGCAACGTGGGCAGATAGCGCTGGAAGCGCTTCAATGCGTCGCGTTCCGCCTTGAGGGCGTTCTTTGTTAACTTGACTTTAGCCATTAATTACCCCTTCTTGGGCCAATACTGACTAATCATCTTGGAAGGAATACCGGTTTCTTCGGGCTGGAAGCAGTCGGCAAGAATGGTCCAGCCAAGATCCAGAGCCTGTTCCAGAGGAATGTTCACGGACAGGTCCATCATTTCCTTTTCGAAACGCTGGCCGTACTTCAACAGCTTCTGGTCCCAAGTACTCATGTTAAAGCCCATGGACTGCTTTTCAAGGGTTTCCTTGTAAGAAGCATAGAGCTGGATCATGGTATTCATAATGGTACGGTGGTCGCTACGGGTCTTACCGTTCACCTGCTGCTTCAGACGAGACAGAGAACCGAACGGTTCAATACGGCCCTTACGCAGATAGAACTGACCTTCGGTAATGTAACCGGTGTTATCCGGAACCGGGTGGGTCACGTCATCGCCAGGCATGGTGGTAACAGCGAGGATGGTAATGGAACCGGAACCTTCGAAGTCCACAGCCTTTTCGTAACGGCTAGCGAGAGAAGAGTAGAGATCGCCAGGATAACCACGATTAGACGGAATCTGTTCCATGGTAATTGCAATTTCCTTCATGGCGTCGGCGAAGTTGGTCATATCGGTGAGAAGCACCAGAACATTCTTACCTTCGGTTGCGAACTTTTCGGCAACGGCGAGGGATGCATCAGGCACCAGCAAGCATTCCACAATGGGGTCAGATGCAGTGTGCATGAACATCACGGTACGGCTAAGAGCACCGTTCTTTTCAAGGAAGTCCTTGAGGTACAGGTAGTCGTCGTGCTTCAGGCCCATACCGCCAAGAACGATCACGTCCACTTCTGCCTGCAGAGCAATACGGGCAAGAAGTTCGTTATACGGTTCACCAGCGATAGAGAAAATCGGGAGCTTCTGAGACACCACCAGGGTATTGAACACGTCGATCATGGGAATACCAGTACGGACCATGGTCTTCGGGATAATACGCTTTGCGGGGTTCACGGAAGGGCCGCCAATTGCGATACGTTCGCCATCCACTTCCGGACCGTTATCACGGGGCTGACCAGCACCGTTAAACACGCGGCCAAGGAGAGCTTCGGAATAAGGAACCTTCATGGGTTCGCCCAGGAAGCGGACTTCGGAATCGGTAGAAACGCCACGGGCGCCTGCGAAAACCTGCAGGTCAACCATGTCACCGTCAATACGGATCACACGGGCGAGAGAAGTACCGAAAGAGCTAGTAACCTGAGCCAGTTCCTGGTTGGCAACGCCTTCTGCCTTCAGAGAGATCACAGAACCGGCGATGCGTTCAATACGATGGTAAGCAACATTATGCATTGACAGTTACCTCCTTCACGGAAGCAGTAATATTGGATTCAATTTCCTTGAATTCTGCGGAATCCATTGCAACGCGGTTCCAGTCCTTGGTAGCCTGAGTGAGCTTCAGGAAGAAGGTACGTGCAATATCCTTTTCGGCAAAAGACATAGGAGTCTTGAGAATTTCATAAACCTTGCCGAACACATACTTCTGACGGTCGCCAGTGCAGGCGGCGTCAATTTCGTGGTAGGCGTCCTGCTGCAGGTAAACTGCGTCAAGGTATTCGGACTTGAGGTAAGTAATGAAGTCATCGATAGAGGTACCTTCTTCACCCACCACCTTCATCATGTTGTTGACGTCAACGCCAGCAGCAAGAATCTTGCGGGCATCGGCAACCTTCTTGGAATCGATGATGCCTTCATACTTGGACCAGGAATCCAGCGGGTGGATTGCCGGGAAGCGGCGCTGGTCGGAACGTTCACGAGACAGACCGAGGAATGCGCCCACCACCTTAAGGGTAGCCTGGGTCACGGGTTCTTCGAAGTTACCACCTGCCGGAGAAACGGAACCGCCGATGGTCACGGAACCAGTGGAACCGTCCTTCAGGCGGACAACGCCGCCGCGTTCGTAGAAGGCTGCGATCACAGATTCCAGGTAAGCCGGGAAGGCTTCTTCACCGGGGATTTCTTCCAGACGGCCGGACATTTCACGGAGAGCCTGTGCCCAACGGGAAGTAGAGTCAGCCAGGAGCAACACGTTCAGGCCCATCTGGCGATAGTATTCAGCCAGGGTCACGCCGGTGTAAACGGAAGCTTCACGAGCAGCCACCGGCATGGAAGAAGTGTTACAAATAATCAAAGTACGTTCCATGAGGGACTTACCGGTACGGGGGTCGATCAACTCAGGGAATTCGCGAAGGGTTTCTACCACTTCACCAGCACGTTCACCGCAAGCGGCCAGGATCACGATGTCCACGTCTGCGTAACGGCTCATGAGCTGCTGCAGCACAGTCTTACCGGCACCGAAGGGGCCCGGAGTACAGAAGGTACCGCCCTGCATCACAGGGAAGAAGGTATCCACAATGCGCTGCTGCATGGTCAGCGGCTTGGTGGGGCGAAGACGTTCTTCGAAAGCCTTAATCGGCATCTTCACCGGCCAAGTCTGGACCATCTTGATTTCAATCTTTTCGCCCTTTTCGTTCTTGACTACTGCGACGACGTCTTCAACGACATGTTCGCCAGCAGGAACGACGGATTCCACGGTCACCTTGCCGAGAACCTTGAAAGGCACCATGATGCGGTGGGTGAACACGCCTTCGGGTACGGTACCGATGGTGTCACCAGCAACCAAGACATCACCCGGCTTTGCAACCGGAGTAAAGGCCCACTTCTTATCACGAGGGAGGGCCGGCAGGTACTTACCGCGCTGCAGGAAGAAGCCGCACTGTTCGGCAAGTTCGGGCAGGGGGTTCTGAAGACCGTCGAACACCTGAGTCAGAAGACCAGGTCCAAGTTCCACAGAAAGCAGTTCGCCAGTGAATTCGACTTCGTCGCCAGCCTTAAGGCCAGTGGTATCTTCGAACACCTGAAGTTCTGCGTAGTCGCCACGGATACGAATCACTTCGCTCTTCAGCGGGATAATTTCGGACTTGCCATCCTTATTCTTGGAGGGCAACTTGGCATAAGCCACTTCGTTCTGAGACACGGCGCTTTCGAACTTGACGCGAATCAAGTTACCGTTCACACCGATGATTTTTCCGATACTAGCCATTGAAAATGGACCTCCGGTCATTCCTGAACAAAGTCAGGATCGTTTGCATTAATAACGTTGAGTACAGCAGCGTCGCCGGCCTTTTCAGAAAGGCGGGCCCAACGTGCACAAATTTGGAGCTTAATTGCGTATGCATATACGTGCTTGACCGTTTCCTCCCCTACACCGGCGAGGCAATCAACCAGCCAAAAACGGGCCTTGTCCAGATCCTGCTCTTTTTCCATAGGATTGGACTTGGCAAATGCATCCTGAATCATCTTGGCGAAATAGACGTCGTAGCCGGCAAAGCTCTTTTCGCTAAAGCGAACATCGGGGCCCCATGCCTGGGCGCGGAGCCTGCCGGAAACGTTCTTCATCTGAATTTCGTGAGCCTGATAGGACTGTACGAATTCATCGTCAGACGGTTCATTGTTAAGCAAGGCGTTCAAAGCTTCAAGTTCAGCCTGGTCCAGAGCACCTTCGCAGCGGCTACGGAAATCATCCATAGTCACAGGAGGAACATCTCCCAGGTTGATCATGGGCAAAGAAGCCATTAAATAAGAAGGAGAACTCATTGATTCGCCTTAATTACTTTGCCTGTGCTGCAGCGTTAACGACCTTGGCCAGCTGCGGGCGGAGCAATGCAGAAAGAGCGTCTGCCATTGCCTTTTCGGTAAATTCGTGGGTGACCTTGCCACCGTCCAGCTTGACGCGGAAGCCATACTTGACACCCTTATCGCTGGAAACTTCAACACCGTTAGAAAGCTGCTTTGCAAATTCGCCTGTGACGAAGGAAGCGAGCTTCTTGGCATCGGCTTCGCTGAAGTCCACTTCAACGTGGGCGCTGTAGCCCTTGGCGAGGGAAAGGAGCATTTCCTTGACGGTAGATTCGTCCAGGGACTTTTCGACCTGGAGGGAGAGCAGGTTAAGAATCATATCCTGAAGATTCTTGCCTACAGAAAGAAGAAGATCGCGTGCAGACTGTTCCAGAGTGCGTTCGCTACGTTCGGTAAATGCTTCAGCATCCTTATCGGCCTTGGCAAGTTTTGCCTGGGCTTCGGCTTCGGCGGCCTTGACAATTTCGGCTGCCTTTTCCTTTGCCTTAGCAATAATTGCTGCTGCATCGTTTTCTGCCTTGTCAACAGCATCCTTCTGGATGCGTTCCATAAGGTATTGCAAATCTTCTGCCATATTTTATCTCCAATAACAATAAGAAGCCCTTTTTAGGGACTTTTTGAAAAATTTCGGTAAGAATATACAAGGTTTTTTATCAAAAAGTCGCAGTTTTCATAAAATTTTTCCGATTTTTTCATTTTTTTTCTAAAAAAAGGTCCGATTTCGTGAATGTTAAATTTTATTATACAAAGTTTACGAAAAACTATAACTTTTGCTTATACATTAGAGAATTTCTAATTATGGATTTTAAAGCTTATCTATAAAAGTTAGACCTTTTTTATCAGACGTCCATCCATATCAGGAAAAAGAACTTCAAGGCCCGAATTTATCCCAAAAATCGGAGTAGCCTTTTGTCACACCACGCTCCTGTTTCTATATTTACGCCCGTAAATTTTTTATACCAAAGGGTAATACAATGAAACGTACTCATAACTGTGGCCAGCTCCGTAAGGAAGATGTTGGCCAGACCGTAACTCTCTGTGGTTGGGTGGATCGTCGCCGTGACCACGGTGGTGTGATTTTTGTGGACCTCCGCGACAAGTATGGCAAGACCCAGATTGTGTTCAATCCGGATTACAATGCCGACGTTATCAAGAACGCAGAAACTCTCCGTAACGAATACGTGATTTGCGTTACCGGTAAGGTCTATGCCCGTGAAGAAGGCAACACCAACGAAAAGCTGGCTACCGGCGAAATCGAAGTGAAGATCAGCGAACTCACCATCCTGAACGCAGCCCTCACTTCTCCCCTGGCCATCAATGACCCCAACGAAGAATGTAAGGAAAACGACGACCTCCGCCTCCAGTACCGTTACCTGGACCTCCGTCGCCCGTGGATCCAGAAGAAGCTCATGCTCAAGAGCAAGTTCCTGAAGGAAGTCTACCACTTCTTCTATGAAAACGGTTTCGAAAACATCGAAACTCCGGTTCTCTGTAAGTCTACTCCGGAAGGCGCACGTGACTACCTGGTTCCCTCTCGTGTGAACGCTGGTAAGTTCTACGCTCTCCCCCAGTCTCCGCAGCAGTACAAGCAGCTCCTCATGATCGCTGGCATGGACCGCTACTTCCAGATCGCCAAGTGCTTCCGTGACGAAGACCTCCGCGCCGACCGTCAGCCGGAATTCACCCAGATCGACGTCGAAATGTCCTTCGTAGACCAGGACGACGTGATGGGCATGTTCGACAAGTTCGTTACCGAAGTTCTCGGTAAGGTCTGGAACTTCGAACCTCCCAAGAAGATCCGCCGCATGAAGTGGGCAGAAGCTATGCTCAAGTACGGTTCCGATAAGCCGGACCTGCGCTTCGATCTCGAAATCCACGACGTTTCCGAAATCGGTGCCAAGAGCGAATTCGGCGTGTTCAAGAACTGCGTTGCCGCTGGTGGCAAGATCCGCGGTATCGCAGCCAAGGGTTGCGTGGACTTCACCCGTAAGCAGATTGACGAACTCACCGCTTACGTTGCTAAGTACGGTTCCAAGGGTCTCGTATGGATGCGCGTCAAGGAAAATGACGAAGTTGAAACTCAGGTCGGCAAGTTCTTCACTACCGAACAGCTCAACGAACTGCGTGACGCAGTCGGCGCTAAGTGCGGCGACATGATGTTCTTCATCGCTGGTCCCGAAAAGATTGCAGCTACCGCTATGGGTCAGCTCCGCCTCGAAGTGGCTCGCATCAAGGGTCTCCGTGACCCGAAGAAGCGCGAATTTGTCTGGATCACTGAATTCCCCATGTTCGAATACAGCGATACCGAAGGCCGCTACATGGCTATGCATCACCCGTTCACCAACCCGCTGCCCGAACATCTGGACATGATGCTCTCCGGCAACCTGAAGGATTGCAACGCCGAAGCTTATGACCTTGTTCTTAACGGTGTTGAAATCGGTGGCGGTTCTGTCCGTATCCACAACCCTGAAGTTCAGGAAAAGGTTTTCCGCCTGCTCGGTCTTACCGAAGAACAGGTTAAGGAAAAGTTCGGCTTCTTCGTGGACGCCTTCAAGTTCGGTGCTCCTCCCCACGGTGGTCTCGCCTTCGGTCTGGATCGCGTTGTTGCAACTATGGAAGGTGAAGAATCCATCCGTGACTACATCGCATTCCCGAAGAACACCAGCGCATCCAGTCCCATGGACCAGTGCCCCAGCGAAGTGGATCTGCAACAGCTGCAGGACATCCATATCGCCGTGCAGATGCCGAAAAAGGACTAAAGAACTTTTTTCGCTTTATACTTTACAGCTTTACGCAAAAAGAAGCCTCGCCCAGAGCGAGGCTTCTTTTTCAATGTCGATATAAAAGAATTACTTTTCGAACGGAACCAGTTCCACTCGGCGGTTCTGGGCTCGGCCATCTTCATTTACATTGTCTGCCAAAGGCATGGTGCGGCCATAGCCAACAGCACGGAGGCGATCCTTTTCAACACCACGCTTGATCAGGTAATCCACCACAGCCTGGGCGCGATCCTGAGAAAGCTTCATGTTCTTTTCGTCGGAGCCCTTGTCGTCGGTGTGACCCTGAACTTCTAGGTTGGCGTTGGGAATCTTGCGCATGAGGGCGGCAACGTCATCCAAGGTACCGAAGCTGCTCTTGGTAAGGGTTGCAGAACCGGTCTTGAACTGAATGCCCTTCTTCAACTGGTCAAGGTCTTCCTTTTTGTCAAGGGGGCAGCCATTTTCATCGACGCGGATACCGGGCAAGGTATTGGGGCACTTGTCCTTCATGTCAGGCACGCCGTCGTGGTCAAAGTCCAGAGAGCAGCCGATAGAGTCAACAGGCATGCCTTCGGGAGTACCGGGGCACTTGTCCTGAGTATCGGGGATGCCATCCTTATCGGAGTCCATCTTACAACCGTTAATGTCCACTTCGATGCCTACCGGAGTATTGGGGCACTTGTCCAGGTGATCGGGCACGCCGTCGTGGTCAAAGTCCATGGGGCAGCCTACAGAATCTACAGGAGTACCAGCCGGAGTATTGGGGCACTTGTCCTGGGCGTCGTTCACGCCGTCGTGGTCAAAGTCCATGGGGCAACCGGTAGAATCAACAGGAACGCCAGCCGGAGTATTGGGACACTTGTCCTTGTCGTCCAGAATGCCATCGCCATCCAAATCCAAGATCAGGGCACGAGCGTTGGCGCTAACTGCGGAATCAGCCTTAGCCTTGTTACGGGCATCTTCTTCAGCCTTCAGACGGGTACCGGTAGTATCGATACAGCCATCATAGAACACAACGCTACCAGCCGGAGTGTTGGGGCACTTGTCCAGATCATCGATCACGCCATCCTTGTCGCTATCCAGGGGGCAGCCATCGGAACCGACCTTAATCCCCTTGGCAGTGCTGGGACACTTATCTTGTTCGTCAGGAACACCATCCTTGTCGGTGTCCTTGGGGCCAAACGGATCGAAACGAACGCTAAGCACAGCGGCACCAGAAATAAGGGGAGTAGGAGCGTAGCAATAAGTAGCCGTATGGCCATTTTCACCGATGTAGGAAAGGATAACATCGTCGCAACCTTCTATTTCCTTATCGTGATCGAAGCCCAGGTTCTTGAAGGTACGAACAGCCACTTCAAGTCCAACAGCAAAATCAACATTATAAGGCAAGTGGAAACGGAAACCCGGGGTAATGAGCATGGGATCATTCATGGGACTGAACTTCAGGTTACCCTTGCTCTGCAAACGCATTTCGCCGGAATATTCCAAGAACACATCCACCCATTTCTTGGGAATCCAGTTTACGCCAGCGGCATACACAAGAGCATTGGTTTCGGCCAGGTCAACCGGGTAGACATAGCTGGCAGCTGCGTTCACGCGGAAGGGATAACCAACTTTGGTAAAGTCAAAAGTTGTTACAAGACCGGCCGCAAAGGTCCAGTCACCAGCAGTGAACGGGCTGGTATAAGTTTCGCTGTTCAAGTACCACACATGGCGTGGACGCACGCCGGCACCAATTTCACCTGTAGGAGCGTACAAGTCCAACATGGCAGCCAGGCTAAACACCTTGGACTTGAAAGGAGCGCGGATCTTCATCCACATATCCAGGTCACCACGGCTGGTGGTCCACTGGTTTGCATCACCGGAAGGACCGTCGGAATTGGCGTGTTCATAGTACAGAGGCAGAACGACACCGATATCCCAGAAGTCAAGGACACCCATGCCAAAGAAAATGTTACCAGCCTGGGAATAGTCAGCAGCGTTGTAGGAATAACGCTTGCCATCCATTTCAAATACGCCGCCACGAGAAAGACCCCATGCACTGGTAGAAATATTACCACCAGTACCCAAAGTCATATTACCTATACCAAGGGTTTTGGTATTGATCTGATGAAGACCGTCAGTTCCGCCTTCAATACCCGGCTGGGCCAATGCAGCACCGGCAGCGAAGCCTAGAGCCATAACAGCCGTTCTTAAAGCCTTTTTCATAGTCCATTCCTTCCTAGATGAAAAAAAAGGTGAATTTCACAAAAATATGTAAAAAAAATAACAAAACAAACCGTTTGGCGAATAGAACAATTCAAATTTCACACCAAAATAGGGCGATTTCAGATTATAGGGGACTTTTAAAAGCTTCTCTCTCTCGATTAATGATTTCTTCAAGAAATGTTGAAAAACAGATTGCATAAACCTTAACAAAAAGAACTCAACAAGCAAAATAAACTAAACATACAACATATCACACAACACACAACATTAAAATATATTTATCTTATTTTAAAATATTACCATCATTTCCCATTGCGGTACAGAACAAACTATTGTATATTTGCAAACGCATCTAACAAATGCGTAGGGTTACATCGAGGTCAACAAAGAAACTACAGATAAAGCTGATAGTATACTCAGCTCATACCTATACTACCCCCCCCACACACATAAGATTTTTACCAATCGTAGTCCAAATACGGATTACAACGTATCAAGCTATACCCTACGCAAAACAAAAAAGCGTCCAGCCGAATGGCTGGGCGTTTTTTGTACAAAATCAAAATAAAAAATTAAAACAAAGTAAGAGGTAAAAAAAAGAACCCGCCGACAGCAACGTCGACGGGTTATTTTTGAGGTGTAATAGTCTCAGCAGGGATGCTACCAAGACAACGCAAAATTACTATAAATTTGTCCCTAGCAAAACTTTCTTTTTTCTTATAAAGTTAAAAAATTAAGGACAGACTAAAAACCTACGAAAATTCGAAGTAAATAAACCATTTTTACAAAGATTTCACCTTCTCTACATTTTTTCTTTCATTTTAACCAACCACCATTGCCACAATTAGATAGTTATGCTATATTTGTGATATTCATCACATTTGGGTTTTGTTGGAGAATAAAATGAGCATTGTCACAGGTACCTCTTCAAGGTACTGGATTGGCGGCAATAAGTCGCATTTCAAGCCTGATGCCAAAGGCAAGGGCGAATACATCTACATAGAAGATGCCGGTGAAGTTGAGCCCGGCAAGATGTGGCAGATGTCTATAACCTGGCAGCAACAAGACGATTCTCCTACTCACAGCAATAAATTACAGCAAGAAATGACCCTGACGGTCAATATTATTGGCGCTGGCAGCAAAATTATCAAGACTTACACGTCATCTCACAAGAACAAGGGGTACCAGAAGGTCAACTTTTGCATGCCCAAGGGCGCTGAACGCGTAGAATACAAGATTCAAAGAACACGAAATGCAGGCGGCAAGGTCAATTTAGGCTACAGCCTGCAGGTTTCCGAGCCGTAAAAGCTCCGAAAAATCGCATTTTCAAGGATTTTTTCATACACACTCCCGAAAAGCTGAAAGGAGATGACGAAAGCCATCTCCTTTTCAGATTCATCATTAAGTTAGCGATTCCCTAGAGCCACCCTCCCCCGCCTTATTCTTCGAGGAATCAAGGAAATCGTGGTCTTCCAATAACGCAATTCATGCCAAATCGCCTCTGTGGCATCAAATTTCAACAGCCAAATAAAACGTTTGCGGTCAATAATCCAGCGTTTTAGCACAGGAACCCGATAATCAGCCGCATATCGTCCAAAATTGCCCCCGTTCATAACAACATTAAGCAGTTTCTTCCCTCGTTTTTTATCTACAGGGCAAAGTAGCTGATTTTCACCGAGACCAAACACTTCACGCATCAACCACATAACGGCACCGGCCATGTGAAACAAGCCAAATTCACCCAGCATTTTCGACACGCGCACCCGATCTTCTTCGGTAGAATTCTTTAGCAGCTGGTGATAGTCCACCAACTGGCGCAAACCCACTCCGGTACTGAAAAAATGCTGTCTCAAATGGGACAACTGCATTACCAGGGCAAAGGGAATACTCGGAACGCAAAAACCTTGAGCCACCTTCCAGGAACTACAATCCGCACAGGAACGAAGTTCTTCCAGCTCACCATCTAGAAAACGAAGCATGGCTCTCGTCTTATAGGGAGAAAAGCTGGACGTCGGACAGAAATGGACTTCCACCGTAATACCACCAAAAAGGCCCGGCTCAAGATGCACATGATGATCGCTAACATCATCCTCGGCATCTACGTGCAGGTTCATCTCCGTTAGAGTTCGCAAAACACCTTCGCGGCCACCTTCCAGCAAAATATCGATATCGCCGGCCTGACGGCAAAACGGATCGGGATACAGAAGCGTATTCGCCTGCCCCTTTAATATAACAGGATGCAACCCTCGGCCACAGAACATCTCCGTTAAATCGGCAGCCGTTTTATTCATGCGTTCATTTACCAGCTGAATCTTATGAGATTCAAACGACCACCGTAGCAATAGTTCTCGAGGGGGACGCTGATCATGAGGCAACTTTTCCACAGCACGAAACAGCACCCCAACCAGGCACTGCTTTACGGAGTAATCATGAACCCACCGCCATTCGTCATCGGACAAGGCCCGAGGCAAGCAGGATTCTGTGGTCACATTCAAGGCAATCCGTAGCAACGAAAAATACAAGCCGTCTAAATTCTGCATACGTTCAACAAATGTATTAATAATTCACGCAACTTTTGTATATTGGAGCTAATGAAAGACAATTCCGTTACCATGATTTGCCCTCACTGCGGGGCCGAAATCAAGCCCGACGCCACCTTCTGCCGCCACTGCGGTAGCGACAAGAACACCGGCTGGAAAGATGGAGCCGAATTCGCAGACGAAGAGCTCCCCGACTACGAGGAAATCCTGGAAAATGAATTTGGAGACGATCCTAACAGCCCTTATGCCAAAAAGAAAAGCGGCTTCGGTGGCATTGTAGGCACCGTCGCCGCAATTATCGTAGTCCTGGCCTTTATTGCGGCCATGGTCCTTTAGTTTTTAGGCAATCGTCTTTTCCAGACTTTCCAGAACTTCGGCGGCTTCGCTAAAGTCATAATCGTCTACCAGTTCCTTCAGCTTGCCAATAAGCACGTCATGGTTGTTCTCGAAGGAGATTCCCTCCACTTCATCCAGGCTGCGTTTGCAGCGGGTGGCGGAGCAGATATCCAAGGCGTCCTTCAGTTCCGTTACCAGCTTCTGAAGCTTTTCCTTGGCGTTGGGATCTTTCTTCTTGGCGACAACAACCTGCTCAGACGCAATACCTGACAGTACTACATCCAAGTCAGACGTAATTTCCTGAAGCAACTTCTCAAAGTTACTGAAATCAATGGCGTTACACTGCCCCTGGGAAAGCTGACTTTCTAGAGTTGCGCCCAGATTCTGCAAATGGTTCGCACCGATGGTTCCGCACAAGCCCTTGATGGTATGCACAATTCGTGCAGCCTCATCGTAACGGACAGACTCGATCATCTGGCGCAAGTTGAAGGATGTTCCGCCGTAATCGCGGACAAAGCCCTGCAGAATCTTGAGGAACACGTTCCTATTGCTATTGGAATGGTACAGACCCGCTTCGGCATCCAGGTCGCGAATCTTCTGGAACTTGGCAAGGAATTCACTGTCTTCCTGGGACAGGTCCGAACTATCTCCGTCCGTAACCACCTTGCTGGATTCCGCAGCCACCGCCAGGAACTTGGCCAATTCCTCGTAAAGGAGGCTGGGGTCAATGGGCTTGACAATATGGGCATTCATACCGGCAGCTAGACATTCTTCCGTATCCTTCTGGAAGGCACGGGCACTCATTGCCAGAATGGGCACATTCTTGAAGTACTCGTCTTCGCGGGCACGGATTTCCTTAGTAGCGGTCAGACCATCCATAATGGGCATCTGGATATCCATGAGAACCAGGTCGAAGGAATCCTTCTGGAGCATGTCCAGGGCTTCCTTACCATTGTTAGCAATCATGGAACTGAGACCCACGCTATTCAGCAGGGACACCGCCAATTCCTGGTTCATCTGGTTGTCTTCAACCAGAAGGATCTTGGCTTCCTTAAAGTAAATCTTGCTCTTTTCCTTCTTGACAGCCTTCTGGTAGGTTAGCTCATAGCCCATGGCTTCTTCCATGCTACTGAGCAGGGAACTGATCTGCAGAGGCTTGGGAACAAAGCTGCTGAATCCCAGATTCTGGGCCGCAGTCAGATCCTTTTCGTCAAAATGGATGGGGTGCATCAACACCTTGGGAATCCGTATCATCTTTTCATCGAGACCATGAACGAAGTCGAAGCCGTTCAAGATCGGCATGTCATAATCCACGATGAACATATCGTAGGGAGCTTCGCCAGCCTCTTCATGCGCCTGAATAAGATCCAGGGCCTGGTCAACGGACTCCGCCTCTTCTACAATGCATTTTAGCTTGGTCAGATAGTGGCGCAATACGTCACGGAGGTTTTCGCAATCATCCACCAGCAAGACATTCTTTCCGGCAAAGCGAATCTGATTCTTCCACTTGGGATCCACAGACTGGGCCGCAACAGGGAGTGTAATACTGAAGAAGAATCGAGATCCAACGCCAGCCACGCTTTCCACCTGCATCTGACCGCCCATCAATTCCACCAGGGACTTGGAAATCACCAGGCCAAGGCCAGTACCGCCGTACTTGCGGGTCGTAGAGCCATCAGCCTGAGTAAAGGCGTTAAAGAGACGCCCAAGCTGTTCCGGAGTCATGCCGATACCCGTATCCTTCACGGAGAAATTCAGTTTGACGCTGTTCTCGGTGCGGGATTCCAGGGAAACGATCAGGGAAATATCGCCCTTCTCGGTAAACTTGGTAGCATTGTTAATCAGGTTCGTAAAAATCTGGGAAAGGCGCAGCGGGTCACCCATCAAGATTTCAGGAATTTCCGGATCCACATTCACAATCAGTTCGATGGGACGTCCGGCAATACGGACTTCGGCCAGGGCAGCCACATCGCTGACCACATCGCGAAGCACCAACTGGGTAATTTCCAGTTCTTGCTTCTTGGCCTCGATCTTGGAGAAATCCAGGATGTTATTGATGATTCCAAGGAGGGACTTGGCCGCCGTACTTACACGGTCTACAAATCCTCTCTGATGTTCATCCAACTGGGTTTCTGAAATCAGGTGCGCCATACCGATAATGGCATTCATGGGGGTACGGATTTCATGACTCATGTTGGCCAGGAATTCACTCTTGGCCTGGGTAGCCTGCTCCGCAATTTCACGGGCAGCCACCACTTCAGAAATGTCGATCATGGAAAGCATGTAGCCCACGACGGACCCCTGCACCATCAATGTACAGCCTTCCCCACGGAACCAGGTTTCACTCTTGCCGTCCTGGGATTTAAGCACGAAGGAATCCTTCCAGATTTCACGCCTGCTAAAGGTATCCTTTAAGGATGTAATCACCGATTCAGGCAGTCCCTGTTCCTTCAATTCATCCAGAGACAGGCCGATCATCTTGCGCCATTCCTTGCCCAGGAAGTCTGCCAACTGCTTAGACATGTACTTCACACGCTTGGCTCTATCAAAAATCACCAGGATAGAATGGTCTGCGGAAAGCATAATGGTATCCAAAATGGTATCCTTCTGGATGCCGCTAGTTTCATCGTTGATCATGAACAGATAACGCATTTCGCCGTTATCTTCCACAAGGACCTGGAAGAAAATGCCCCACCACGCCACTTCCCCGGAAGAACTCTTCACAGGCACAAGAATCTTGCGTTCGCTGGCGTGCATTTCGCCACCCATGGCCACACGATGCACAAATTTATTGAACTGGTCCGACGGGAAGAACTTGAACAGGATCTGTCCCTTCAAATCTTCACCACCATTCAGGAAGTCCGCAATAAAGGCGCTGGCATGCAAGATATCAAAGGTATCGTTCGTCAGGATAATCCTAAAATTATCACTCCCCAGAAGCGTATCGAAAAGGGTACTGGAGCTGACACTTTCGTTCAAGTCCCGCTGAATGAACTTGGTAAACAGTGTATGGGAAACGATAGCGGCACCACCCATCAACAGGAGCACCACCAGAGCCACCAACAGGAAGGTCTTGGAGGAATTTTCGTCTACGCCGGCAACGATCTTGTTCTGCTGACTCACATGAACCACATAGAAGGGCATCTTCTTGATGGGAGCCACCATGAACACCAGACGCTGTCGATGGTCGTTGGTCAATTCAAAACGGACAACCTTCCCTTCCATCAGAGTATCGGGCTTAAACTCGCTCAAGGCAAGCAGAAGCAGGTTTTCTACACTATCTTGCAGAACCTTGCCGCGGTTGGTTTCATACGGGAAATAGGTAAACAGGTTATCGTTGTCATTACCGGCCAAAAGGGTAATGCCACCTTCTTCCTTGGCTACAGCACCAAGAGAAAGTCGAACCTTGTGCAAGTCAATATCGGCAGCCACAGCGCCGCGGAACTTCTGATTCTTATCCCAGATCGGGTAAGAAATGGTCATGACCTGCTTACCGAAATCCTTACGGATTGTAGGGCCAGTTAGAGCGAGCCCCCTCTTACGGGAAGCCTCCAGATACCAGGCCTTGGTACGATATTCCGCCTGGCCACTTTCCAGCTTTACCCCCCTAGCAGATATAAATTCGCCTTCATTGCCCCCATAGTAGACATCCACGAGATCTTCACTAGACTGCAAGACCCTGTAGAGAATGGAGCGAATTCCCGATTCCTTGGCATTCTGAACACGCTTCGCCGCAGCGACAAATTTATCTTCGTCGTTTTTCAGCAAGGCTTCCACTTCAGAGAGAACTTTGTCCTGCAAAGCCGATTCCGTATTGGCGTATGCGGAATCAATCATCATTTCCTTGACGGTCAATGAGAAAAGGAAGACCAATAGAATGGAGGCGATAATCACGGGGACGGCAAAAACCGTCAGAATTCGGATTCTGAGCCTACGTCGCTGGGCGTTTAAAGGACTATGAGTCAATAGCTACTCCTTACTGAGCGCCATCCTTGAACTGTTCGTAAATACCGGGAAGAATGTCTGCAATTTCCATAAAGGCGTCGACCACATCGGGGTCGAACTGAGTTCCCCTACCGGCCTTGATTTCGGCCACGGCAACTTCATGGGGATATGGTTCCTTATAAGGCCTGCGAGATACAAGAGCGTCATAAACATCCGCCACAGACATAAGGCGGGCCCCCACAGGAATATCTTCTCCCTTAATCTTGTTGGGATAACCTTCGCCATCCCAGCGTTCATGATGGTTCAAAATAATATCTGCGCAAATCTTGACCAGAGGATGATTGCTCAGTTCCCTGGTCGCATTCAGAAGTACGTCATAACCCATCTGGGCATGGGTACTCATAACCAACCTTTCTTCATCGGTAAGCTTAGCCGGCTTTCTTAAAATATCGTCGGGGATACCCACCTTGCCAATATCATGGAGTGGTGCAGCCGTAGCGTAAAAATCAATATATTCCTTGCTAGAAATAGCGTGACTGAACTTCGGGTGGTTCTGCAGTTTCTCGGCCAGCATCTGGACCAACACCTGGGTACGCTTAATATGAGCGCCGGTTTCCGGGTCGCGGTATTCAGCCAGGGCACCCAAACTGGTCAACATGACCTTCAATGTCTTACGAAGATCCTTGGTTTTCTCGTCAACCAGTTCATGAAGATGGTCACGCTGCTGCTTAAATTCCAACTGATTCTTGATACGGAGACGTACCAAATCAGGATTGAATGGCTTAGTAATATAGTCGACGGCGCCTAAATCCAGTCCCATCTGCTCACTTTTGGCATCTGCCTTGGCAGTCAAGAACAGAACAGGAGTATTATTCACCAAATTTAGGGCATGCATCTGGCGTAATGTTTCGTAACCGTCCATTTCGGGCATCATTACGTCCAGCAAAATCAGGTCAGGTTTAACCTTTTCTGTAAGAACAAGAGCCTTTTTTCCGTTCAAGGCAACAAAAATATCATAGTCGTTAGATAAAATGCCCTCCAGGACTTCAATATTCGTCTTGGTATCATCAATAACTAAAATCTTTGCTCTTGCTCGTTCCATGTTCCATAATATATGTTTAGAATTTCAAATAGAACAATCTATTTTATTCCAATTTGGAACATTTTTCGCGAAATTCGCTTAAAAAACGCATTTTGTAATTATTTAGTAAACACTTTTACAAAGTCTGTGATTAAACGCACAGTCTGTTTAGCTTAATAAAGGCATTTATGGAGTCGGCGTAGTTCCAAATTCCACCGATTACAGAAGCGCCAGACACCCCAAATTCCCTGGGAAGTTCCTTGAAAAGGTGGACATTTTCCTCGTCGATACCCCCAAAAAGGATAACCGGGCACTTGGGAGGATTAGAAGATAGGTGGGACTGCAGGAGGTCTAGTCCAACCGTTTTGACCGGCTCAAGGCCGGATAAAGGTTGAAAAATCGGGCCAACAAGAGCTCCAGACACCCATTCGGGCAATTGGGCCAGCTGCTCCAGGTCGCGGCAGTAAGCGATACAGTTTACGCGTTTCCAGGATTCGGGAACCGGTCCCATCAGGGATTGAGCCTCGGCCACGCAACCACGGACATCCAACTGCTCCGCCAGATCGGGAGTACCACGCACCCAGATTCGGTCGCGGTATTCCATGGACAAGGACAGGAGCCAACGTTCATAGGACTCCGGCGTATTGCGACGTTTCTGAAGGATCAGGCGGGTAAGGCCTCGCTTGAACATCTCTTCGATGTCATCATATTCACCGGCAAAATCATCGGGGCAAGTGGTAAGCCAAAGTCTAAACATAATATCAGTTTGGAGTCAGGAGCGTCGGTTTAAGTGCTGATGCGTCGGGCTAGATGCGGGACTCGTCGGGCCAGTTCTGCCGCGTCAATAGGTTACAGCGCCAGGAAGGCAGCCTTCAGTTCGCGGGCGGCAGCTTCGGGATCAGCGGCCTTCTGGATGGCGGAAACAGCGCAAATGCCAGCGATTCCAGAGCCGGCGAGAACGTGGATGTTGTCCTTGTTCAAGCCACCGATAGCATTCACGGGAATAGGCACCGCCTTCACGATTTCCTTCAGAGTATCCACGGAAGTGAGGATGGTGACGACCTTTGTGGTTGTGGGATAAATGGCGCCCACGCCACAATAGTCCGCACCCTGTTCGTAGGCTTCCAGAGCCTGGGGGACAGTCTTGGTCGTAGCACCGATGATTTTACCCGGGCCCATGAGTTTGCGGGCTACAGCAACGGGCATGTCGGTCTGCCCCACATGAACACCTTCGGCACCGATGGCGAGAGCAACATCCACGCGGTCATCAATAATCAGAGGCACGTTATAGCGGCTGGTGATTTCGTGAACAGCAGCGGCCAACTCCATGTACTCACGGGTAGACTTGTTCTTTTCGCGGAGCTGGATGATGGTGGCACCGCCCTTGCAGGCAGCCTCCACAGAGGGCAGGAACTTTTCGGCGGGAACGGTAGAACTGTCGGTAATAAAGTAGAGGGTTGTATCAAGTTTCATGGGCTGCGCCAATATCCTTTACGTACAAATACAAGGTCTGATTTTCTGCGGTGTAATCATCGGAGGGAATCATTTCCATCATCACACGGCGGTAACCATCGGCAGAGAGTCGCCTATAGAAAATGCTCAGAGAGGTGTTACCCTTCGTAAAATAACTACGCAAGAATTCCAGGGAAGTTTTTTCCAGATAACCATCCAAGTCCTCAGCATGAACCTGCCCAGACTTTCCAAAGCCATGAAGCCATTCGGAAATCTTATGGGAGAAGCCCTTCTGTTCTGTTTTCTCATCCTGGTTCATCTTGATGATTCCATAGGAATCAGCCGTCAGGTTGACCTTCAAAATCTTGGTGTAGGAATTGCAGACGGCATCAAAGGCTTCGCGCTGTCCTCGGCGGTCTACGCCCTTGGATTTGTAATACTGTTCCTTATCATGATACATCATCTGGTCAGCAGACTTTTTCAATTCCATCAGGCTGGCGTTAGGCATATCCCGTTTGGCGGCATAACCAACAGAAAGAGACATGTCCTTTATTCTCTGGCCTTTCCACTGGTCAACTTCATTTTCAAGCCTGTCCTTATATTTCTTGCCGGATTCATCGGAATGTACAACAACAATAAATTCATCGCCACCCACGCGATAAACCTTGCCGCTGCCGGAAAAAGCGTTGGTAATGCAAAGGCTGGCCCCCTGGATCAGTTCGTCGCCAGCAAGGTGACCTAGGGTATCATTAACCTGTTTTAAGCTATTCAAGTCCACAGAAAAAAGAATCAAGTCATCTTCTATGGGATGATCCTCGTATCGCTTAAGGTCTTCTTCGTAGGAACGTCGATTGTAAACCTGGGTCAGTTCATCGGTAGTAGACGCCAGCACCAGGCGATCGTTATGCTCCCTTGATGCAATGAATACGTGAATGATTGTACAGCCTACCGCATAGCCAACAGCATAGAAAGGTGCGTTGGGGAAGAAAAACTGGAATATGCCGCACAATATGGGAGCCAACACGAAAACAAAGACGGCGGCATACTGTTTACGGGTATCCCCCTTCTTACTTAAAGCAGAAATTGCAGTAATCAAGCCAATCAACACATAGATAAAGTACTGGTTAAAGAACGCAACCTGCCTAAAGGCTTCGCATCGGTATTCGTTATTGGGACCAATGGTAAAGATGGTGGGAACGAAGATATTCCTTATAACCAAGGCCGTCTGAAAAACAACCGCCAAAAGAACCAGCGCACTGTAAAGCCTTTTGTGGTGAATTTCACTGCCCAGATAAACCAGAACAAAATGAAGCCAGACGTACGCCGTGATTACCGTGAAAATATGGAATCCGGTAGTGATCCCAAAAAGGAGCGACGGATGGCCAACTTCGGGCATGGCCGCAATTCCCCACAGGGCATCCTGCAAGCAAAAGAACACGCACCAGGAAACAAGAATTCGATAAGCCTTATCTACAGGCGAGGCTTCGTTCTTGTAGGTATAGGCATGCCACAAGAAAATCGCCAGAATTATGGCGAAAGTCAAAGAAGCAATCCAGTAAAGCGCCTGTTCCATCGCAAATAATCTAAATAAAAATCAAGTCGACGGCATCCCGATGGTTTAAACTACACGTACAAATAGTCATTTAGCACGGGCTGGAGGCCTTCGCCGCTAATATCCTTGTACATGGCGTTGAAACTACGGTTGTCGTTGATTTCGAACTGCTCATCGCCCTCGGCATCGGAAGTCTTCTTGCCGGCGTTTACGTCGGCGGTCTTGGTTTTAACCTCGTCGTCGCTGTCCTTGTACTTTTCCTCGTGGTCGCCAACGCCTGTGGATACACCTGCGGAAACCTTGGTAGCGGCAATCTTTACGATGCCGTTGCGGAATTCCTTGGATTCGCGGCTGGAGACGGTAATGCCAACAAAGGGCATGAAGATGCGGTAGGCGCACAGTACCTGGCAAAGTTCCTTTTCGTGAACGTCAAGAGGATTAATCTTGTCGTTGTTCACGATGGGACGAAGGCGTGGGCAGGACAGGCTCATTTCTGCATGAGGATACTTCTTCTGCAGATAGAACACGTGGAGGGCGCTGGCCAGGGCATCTTTGCGGAAGTCGGAAAGGCCAAGCAATGCGGAGAAACCGCAACCGCGCATGCCACCCATGAGGGCGCGTTCCTGGGAGTCGAAACGGTACGGATAGATACGCTTGTGACCCAGCAGGTGAAGTTGTTCGTAACGAACCTTGTCGTAGGTTTCCTGAAAGACCGTCACGTAGTCTACCCCACATTCGTGCAGGTACTTGTACTCGTCGGTGTTCATGGGGTAAACTTCCACACCCACCATACGGAAATACTTGTGGGCAATCTTGCAGGCTTCACCGATGTATTCCACGCTGCTCTTGGCGCGGCTTTCGCCGGTGAGGATCAGCACTTCTTCCATGCCGCTGTCGGCGATGACCTTCATTTCGTGTTCAATCTGCTCCATGGAAAGCTGCATGCGCTTGATTTTGTTGTAGCAGTTGAAGCCGCAATAGACGCAGTAGTTTTCGCAGTAGTTGGCGATGTACAACGGAGTAAAGAAATAGACCGTATTGCCAAAGTGCTTGCTGGTTTCCAGCTTTGCCTTCTGGGCCATCTTTTCAAGGAACGGAGCAGCTGCCGGAGAAAGGAGCGCCTTGAAATCTTCCACAGTGCAAGTGTGATGATCCAATGCAGCCAGCACATCACGAGCAGTGTACTTACTGAAGTCTACGGAATCCACATGTCCCATGACCTTGCCATAAATGTCGGACTGGATGACTTCCATACCCTTCATGTATTCCATGTGGTTGGAGCGCGCGGAAGGATCTGTTTCGATACGGTGCTTACGGGCCAATGCCTCGGGAGACAAGGTATCGGAATCAATAAAATAACGTTCGTCGTGATAATTGTTCATAAGCTATCAGTTATCAGCCCGCAGCTTCGCTGCTATGAGTTGTGAGATAAATAATCGCGGCGAAGCCGCCTTGCTTTAAGCTCAAAGTGAGCATCCGCAGGATGCGAACGTGCTCATACCTGAAAGCGAAGCGACCTCGTACCTGTTAGTCTCTCAGGAATCCTGTAAGGGGATCGCTGGCGGCGGCACCACGAACCAGCACGCGGCCCATACCGGAGAGGTAGGCGTTACGGCCAGCTTCGATGGCGGACTTGAAAGCGGCGGCCATGCGAGGCAAGTCACCGGCGGTAGCAAGAGCAGTGTTCGCCATGACGGCGGCGGCACCCATTTCCATGGCTTCACAAGCCTGGGATGGCTTACCGATACCAGCATCTACGATAATGGGAAGTTCAATTTCGTCGATGAGAATCTGGATGAAATCCTTGGCGGAAAGACCGCGATTGGAACCAATGGGAGCGGCCAGAGGCATCACTGCGGCAGCACCGGCATTCACCAGGTCGCGTGCCACGTTCAAGTCGGCGTGCATGTAAGGCAGCACCACAAAGCCTTCCTTGGCAAGAATTTCAGTAGCCTTGATGGTTTCGTAGTTGTCCGGCAGCAGGTACTTGGAGTCGCGCATGATTTCGATCTTCACGAAATCGCCGCAGCCCAGTTCGCGGGCAAGGCGTGCTATACGGACTGCTTCGTCGGCGTTGCGGGCGCCAGAAGTATTGGGCAGAAGGGTTGCACTCTTGGGAATGTAATCCAGGATGTTTTCGTGTTCCTTGGTATTGGCACGGCGAACGGCGCAGGTAATGATTTCTGCACCGGCGTACTGCACCGCAGCCTCAATCAGCTTCAGGGAGTACTTACCAGAACCGAGAATAAAGCGGGAGTTGAACTCATGACCGCCAAGAACAAGTTTATCGTTTTCCATATATTAGGGCGCGCCAAAGGCGCTTTGAGGTTTGAGGTCGCTGCTTCGCAGCTTCGAGGTGCGAGGGTTACGAAACCAGCTACACTTCAACATTTTTCTTGAAAAATAAAAAAGTGGGACTACTTTGGCTCCATTCCACAGATCAAGCGCACTACGGTTTGCGCCTGGTGGGCAGCACAGGCCATGACGCGGGGAGCCACAAGCCCTACCCCATCATTTACATCACTGACGCCATCGCCGCACAAATAAAACTTCTTGGATACGCGGCGAGTCTGGATGCTGTTGGCATCCCCAAAGCCAGCCATTCCGGAGGCCGCCACCAGAGTCTTTCCATTTTCCAGCACGGCGTTCACCAGCATGGCCTTGGCTTCCGCATTATCAAAGGCTTCCACCACGACGTCCGCCGTCCCAACCAGTTCCATCACGTTTTCCTCAGTGACGCGAACCTGATGGGATTCCAGTTCAATATACGGTGCAATTTCTCGCAAGTTTTCGGGCAGAGCAACAGCCTTCGCCACACCAACCTGGCTTGCCTTGTACTGCTGTCGGTGCAAATTGGTAACGTCGACGCAGTCAAAGTCAATAAGAATAAGCTTGCCTACGCCGGCACGAGCCAGAGCGATAGCCACATTGGACCCAAGGCCTCCCAGACCACAGACCGCCACCGTGGCCGCCTGCAATTTCTGAACATTCTCAGCACCTTGTCGTTCCACCAAGGCAGAGAGCATTTCCTCTCGTGAGGGCATGCGCGGTTCCAAACTAGCCCCCTCCCACAAAACTGACAACTTCCAGAGAATCCCCTTCTGCAAGGAGAGTTTCGCCATACTTGGCCTTAGGTACAATATCGCCATTCTTTTCAACAGCGATGCGCTTGCAGTCAAAATTTGTGGTGGAAAGGTATTCCGCGACGGTCTTGCCAGCAAAAACGGTTCCGTCTGCTTCGATGTCAATACCATTTACTTTAATCATCATACCTCCGTTGGCATTATCCAAATCAGGTGCGGTCGAAATCTACGCGGCGCCAACTCGGCTACCAGGCGAAATTTCCTCTCAGCCGGTTTAACCAGCTCCCGTATAGCTTAAAATTAGGAAATCTTAAAATTCTCGGCAACAGGTTACTTCACCTGTACAATGAAATTGCCCTTGGGCAAGTTTTCAAAGCGAACTTCTGTACCTGCCAAAGCGCCGCGAACGTTGCGGGCACCTATGACCCGTCCCATGGAATTCAAGAGGTAGACATTCTGGAAACCATTGCGGTTCAAGCGAACGCTATAAGTATCACCCATGCGGGCAACCGTATAGCGAGCTTCCACCGGCCAAACCTTCGCATGAATAGCAGAACCTCCACACTCGCCATCATCAACAACACATTCGGTGTTGCCAGATTCCGCGTTTTCACTAGAACTGGATTCCGATTCTACCGCCTTCGACTTGAACATGATGTTTCCCACAGCCACTTCGCCAGAAACCTCACTTGCAGTAAGGAAGAAATCCTGCACGCCAGCCAGCTTCTCGTCGCCACCAAGAGCGGAACATTCCACTTCATTCCAGCCACCAGCAGATGCAATTCCTTTGCCCAAGTCACATTCAGAAATTACGGTACCGGACTTGGAGCCTGAGCGAAGAGTCAACTTACCAGAAGAACCCTTCACCTGAACGCGAACTGAATTGCTGGCAATGGAATCAGTAACCACATTTTCGAACAAGGCGTAGCCGCCATCCTTCATGGCGAGTTCATCCTTTTCGTTCAAACGGATGCGGATACCATTATCGAAGCCATTACCGGGAATGGCATCGCGGTTAACGCGGAGGAAGTCGATGCGGTCCAGTTCCGCAAAGTTGGAACCATTGGGCACAGGACTTACATCAATGAAGTTGCCGCCACGCTTAAGTGTGGCAGGAATCAACACTACAGACTTTTCCGAGAATTCTCCCCAGGCACCAGTTGCAGGAAGCTTAACATCCTGAGCCACGCCGTTGACCGTTACGTTATGCGTAGCGGTACCTGTACCGCCGTTGGCGTAACGATAGCGCAGCAGATAATCGCCAGCCTGCATAATGTTCATAGGCAGGTGAATCTTGGAGCCCTTGGTATTGATATAGCCCAGGTATTCATTGCCGGAGGCCTTGGTACCGCGAGTCACTTGAAACAATAAAAAAGAGCCTGCATTTTTCAGCAGGCCCATTCGCTAAAGAATCATAAGTTAGTGAGTTACAATCTTCAAAGTTTCGCGTCCAACTCGCACAAGATAGGATCCCTTGGGCATGCTCTTCAACGCAATCCGAGAACCGAATCCGCACTGGACGACATTGCCATTCAAGGTAAAGATGGTCCAATGAGAATCATTTTCCAAGCGGACAATCCCGGCAGACATGTCGTAGTTCATAGAAGGTTTCTCGACCTTCAAACGCAATCCCGTTTTGCAGTTTTCGTCACTGGAATTTTCACAGTTACTGGATTCTTCGCTACCGCTCAGAATGACGCTGGAAGAGGAGTTCGGAACTACGTCAGAAGAAGAACTTTCAGGATCCTTAGGCAATTCAGCAGCTTTAAACTGAATCTTCTGATTATCAGTTCCAGTGCGAACCCAGGTGATCAAGGGCACGCCAGGATCCTTGGAAATATTCAGGATGTCGCCAAGATAATCATCATCGTAATTGGCAAACAGGAAGTAGCCCTTCTTTTCAGAAGCATTCTCAATGCGGATTTCGCAGGGCGTAGCGCTGGTGCGAACCGTATCCAGCAAGGTTGCAGACGGGCAATAATACTTCTTGGTACCATAATTCTGCAAAGTGTAGTGACGCTTGGTTTTCCCCTGAGCGATTACCCAAAGTTGATTATCTGCAGTTTCATCAGCAGTCTGCTGAACAACCATATCCCCATCATCCTGTAAAGCCAAGTTGCTATGGCTTACCGTAAGACGATAACCGCCATCCTTTACAAGGGCATTATTTACTTTGTCTACACCAGCGGTACGTACAATCTTCTGAATGTTTCCATCTCGATCGTAATACAGATAATCAATGTTCACGGAACGTCGATAAGTCCAGCCACCTGGAGAATTGGCGCCGTGATGCATAAAGTACCAATGGCCCATATATTTGAAAATGGCCTGGTGGTTAGTTTCGGAATTATCTTCCTTGGCGTTAATCACGCCCTTCTGAGTCCAGGGGCCGTTAATGGTCGGAGCCATGGAATAATTTGTGGTAGACGGATAACCGGAAGCGTAACTGAAATAGTAGTTTCCGCGAAACTTGTGCATCCAGGGAGCTTCAAAGAAATCCTTGATGCCAATATCTTCGGGCTTGCTTGCCAGCTCGATCATGTTCTCTTTCAATTTGACACGACGGCCAGCACTCCAGGAGCCCCAATAAAGCCAGATGTCGTCCCCATCGTAGAAGATGGCGGGGTCGATATTCAACTTAACATCGTTTTCAGTAAGGTCCGTAATGAGGGCAGAACCGATGGCGTCTTTCCACGGGCCAGACGGATGATCTGCTACGGCCACACCAATGGCAAATCCTTCATCCTGTTTAATGGATGCATGATGAACCGCCACATACCAGTAGAACTTTCCGTTACGATATTCGCAATGGCCTGCGAAGGCACTGGCATCAGCCCACTTGAAAGTCTTGTAACTGAGAACGGCACCGTAATCGTGATAATTTTCCATATCATCGGTGACCATCACATGCCAATCGTTCATCAAGAAGAACTTATTGTTGGCTCCTTCAGGGCCCTGTTCGTCGTGGCCAGCAAAAATAAACAAGCTATCGTTGTAGACAAGTGCCGCAGCGTCTGCAGAATAAAAATCCGTAGTCAAAGGATTAGCAGCCTGTGCAAGGCCAAACCCAAACACAGCGGCCATTGCACAAGCTGCAACCCCCAAATGCTTCCTTATACCCATATCCCAACTTCTTTTTGAAACTACGCCATATCCCTTAATTACTTCACGCGAACAATGAAATTGCCCTTGGGCAGATTTTCAAAGCGGACATCTGCACCCACCATAGAGCCACGAACATTGCGCACGCCCACAATTTGACCCATGGAATTCAACAGGTAAACGTTATTGATGTTAGAGTCATTCAGGCGAACACTATAGACACCTTCCATGCGGGAAACAGAGAAGCGAGCACCTGCAATTTCGCTTACGCGAATACCCGTACCGCAATCCTCGTCAGATTCGCAACCGGAGTCGCTAGATTCTACAGTTTCATCACTTGAGGAAGAAGCTTCCACGCTTGCAGCCTTAAAGATGATATTGCCAATAACAACTTCTCCGGACTGGCCGCTAGCGGTAAGGTAAAAATCCTGAACCCCAGACAACTTGGACTCGCCACCCAGCGAGGAACACTCAACCTCGCTCCAGCCGTTTTCGGCCTTTACGGTCTTACTCAAGTCGCATTCAGAAATTACCTTACCGTCCTTGGCTCCAGCGTGCAGGGAGAGCTTGCCAGAACCATTCTTAACCTGCATGCGAACCGCGGTACTTGTAATGGAATCCGTCACCACGTTCTCGAAAATGGCATAGCCCCCATCCCTGATAGCTAGCTGATCATTTTCATCAAGACGAATACGGATACCATTATCAAAGCCGTTACCCGGAATCGTATCACGGATCACGCGCAAGAAATCGATGCGGTCCAGTTCAGAGAAGAAATCATTGGGAACGGGGCGAACTTCAATAAAGTTACCACCACGCTTAAGTGTAGCAGGAATCATGACCACAGAATTTTCGGGGAAGGTCCCCCAGGAACCCGTAGGCGGCAATTTCACAATCAGCTCTTTTCCATTGACAGAAACCCCGTGGGTAGCATCACCCGTACCGCCATTGGCATAACGGTAGCGCAGCAAATATTCACCCGCCTGGGGAATATTCATAGGCAAACGAATTACAGTACCCTCGGTATTGATATAAGCCAAGTATTCACCGTTAGACGCAGTCTTGCTAGAGGTAATCACCAAATCGCCGCTAACACCGCGAGTCAAAGCACCATGTTCCACTTCGGCACTCAAATAACGCCCCAAGAAAGGCTGGCCCATTTCGGCCCAGTTGTCATCCGTGAAAACGACATCGCGAATATGGATGTGATTGTACTTGTCGCCGGCATTATCATAGTAGTGATGGACAAAACGGACGCGGTTAATATCCTGGAACGGTTCGCCACCACCGGGGCCCACATAGCGACCATAACGTTCCAGCAAGATAGTGCCACCGCCAGTCGCCATGTTGTAACCAGCCCTATCCTTGTAAGGACCGGTCACTTTATCTGCGCGGCCATAGGCGGTTTTGTAAGTGGTCTGCTCAATGTTGTTACCCTGCTGGCAGCACTTATCCCATGCAGTAAACAGGAAGAACTGGCCATTATGTTCAATCAGGGCCGGGCCTTCTTCAGCGCCACCACTGGCAGTACTTGTACGACGGGCAATGTTATAGACAGTCATGTCATCGGAAGCCTGGTAGCCAGTCTTGCCATCAATCTTGATCAGCTGAATGCCCAAGCCAAAAGAACCGAAGGCCATCCAGTATTCACCCTGGCTAGTCTTGATAATATCGGAGTCAATGGCGTTATACTTGTCAGTACCTTCCTTGGTGTGGAACACATGACCCTTGTCGGTCCAGCCGTAGCCAGCCGTACCTGGAATCATGGACTTGGAAGCGGTATAACCGATGGCGGAGTTACGCTTACCAAATTCAGAACCGCAGTAATAAACACGGTATTCGTCATCAAACTTGTAAATATCCGGAGCCCAGACGTCTTCCATGCCGGGGGCGTACTGAGTAAGCCAGGACGGCACAACCTGCATGGTACGACCGTTATCCTTCCAAGTGTAGGCGTCTTCGGAAGTCCAGAGCTGCAGATGGTTATTGGTACTCATGAGAGCATAGCCATCATCCAGGCGAATCATGCTTGGGTCATGCCCAGGCTGCAAGTTATCCTTGGCATACCAATCGGCAGCCAAAGCAGAACTAAATGCGGCGTTTAACACCAGCATTCCCACCACAGAACCGGTAAAACGTTTCATGACCATACTCCAGACAATAATATTTTCAGTTATAAACCAAATCCCAATTTTATAGGGAATATAAAATTCCATTAATTAAAAGTCAACATTTTTATTAAAAACAGACCCTAAAGTAAGCTAAAAATACACTTCAAACCTACCTAAACAGAAATTAAACATCAAAATTAGACGTCCACACTTCAACATTTAATGTCCACACTTTTAATCATTCCACATTGGACGTTTCCTCATGTTACACAATCCATACAGAAATTATTTTAAAAAGAAAAGTTTTATTTACAAAAGGCAAGGAGAAAGTCCATGAACATCTTCCGTTTTGGAATAGCCCTGGCATTGAGTCTAGCCACCACCACAATGGCCGCCACTCCCAACCGCATCGGCCCCGTCACCCAATACGGTCAGCTGCAGGCAGATAAGAATGCCAGTAACCAGGGCCGAATCTATGGATCCTGCAAAGATTACAACAAGCAAAGCGGAAACGCAGTAAAGGTCAGGGGTATGAGCCTTTACTGGAGCCTACTCAAGGACGCCACCGACAAATATTATACAGAACAGGCTATCGACGCCATGGTCAGCGAAATGAACATTGAAGTCATCCGTTTCGCCATGGGCACCGCCAGCGACTGGGGCAACAAAGGCTACGACTCCGACCCTTACACCCAGGAAAGCCTCCTCAAGACCGTAGTGGAAGCTGCCATCAAGAACGACATCTACGTCATCATCGACTGGCATTCCCATACGGCCCACACCGAAACCCAGCTGGCCAAAAAGTTCTTCAAGAAAATGGCCCAGACCTACGGCGGCTACAACAACGTCATTTTTGAAATCTATAACGAACCCGCCAAGACCTGCCATACCGCCACCGGCGCAGACGATGAATGCGAAAAAAGCAATGAATTCGTCACTTGGTCAACGGTCAAGTCCTACGCCGAAGAAGTCATTCCCGTCATCCGCGAATATTCCGACAACTTGATCGTAGTCGGTACGCCCTCCTGGTCCGCAGACCTTAGCGGCGCAGCCCAAAGCCCCCTTACCGGCTACAGCAACATCGCCTACACCTTCCACTATTACGGTTCCACCCACACCGTAAGCAACCAAGGCAATAGCGCTGCAAACGCCATCAAGAGAGGCCTTTCCGTATTCGTAACCGAATGGGGCGTATGCGAAGCCTCCGGCAACGGCTCCATCAATAATGAAGAAAATACCAAATGGCAAAATTGGATGAACACATACGAGTTGTCCGCCGCCAACTGGTCCGCCTCCCAGGTCAACGAAGCCTGCGCCGCATTCACTCAAGACGATCAGGGCAAAGGCTCCCTGATGAACGAAACCTACTACACAACCTCCGGTTCCATGGTAAAGGGCTACCTCTCCAGCAACCCCACCTCCTACAGCGAATGTGAGAGCGGATACGAAGTCCCCGAATACATTCCTGACACCCCCACCATTCCCCAGGACGCCGAAGACGGCAGCGACATCATTGACGATCTGGAAGATGGCGACAACTTCCCCTACACCCCCGGCGAATGGATTGCCTACACCGACAACACCTCTAAGGACGACGACGGAAACAGCCCCAACTCCACCATAGGAAACTCCTCCAAAACGGTCAAGGGACAGATCGCCTACGACATCACGTTCCCTAACCTAAACGAATCCAATTATGTAGCAGGACTCCAGGATATCAAGCTGGTAAAGGGCGACTATATGTACGATCCCTACGTTACCTTGGCACTAAACCTGAATAAGGACGACGGCTACGACCTAAGCAGTTGCACCGCCATCAAGTACGAATACAAGGGAGCCGCCCACAATTTCAAGGCCGTCATGGCCGGAGACTTTGACGGAAAACTCACAGAATACAATAATCACCATACAAAAGTTAACGCCAGCGGCACCTGGACAACAGCCGTCATCGACTGGGGCGACCTTTACCAGGATGTAGGCTGGGGCAAAGAGGCCGAGCTGGACAAAACCAACATCGGACGATTCTCCTGGGAAGTCAAGGACAAAACCTACAACTACCTATTCGTAGACAACATCCGTTGCAACGGCACAAAAATCGAAAGACCCGCCTCCAGCGCATCTACCGATGACATCAGTTCCAGTTCTGGCGAAATTTTGCTCCCGCCCACCAGCGCATCCTCCGGAGACATCAACTCCAGCTCTGACGACGTTCCACTCCCGCCCACCAGCGCAAGCACCGGAGACATCAACTCCAGCTCTGACGACGTTCCGCTCCCGCCCACCAGCGCATCCTCCGGAGACATCAACTCCAGCTCTGACGACGTTCCGCTCCCGCCCACCAGCGCAAGCTCTGCAAGCCAGCAGACTGAAAGCAGCTCCTCAACGGACGAATGCTCCGACTGCGAAACAACAACCATCGCTAAGGCCCAAGCAGCCCGTGCAGGCTACACCATCAGCCGCCAGGACAACACCCTCTGCATCTACAGCCCCAACGGCAGTGCCTTCAAGGTTGAAATGTTTGACATCATGGGCAACACGGTTATGAAAACCCGCGCCACAGGCAGCATCAGCCTCCAGCTGAACAATATGCTTAGCGGTACCTACCTAGTCCGCATCAGCGGCAAGAGCGGGGCGTCCACAATCAAGGTGAACGTAAAGTAAAAAAAGCAAACAAAAAAAGAACATTAGACAAGAGGCCCGGTCATACGACCGAGCCTTTTTCGCTCTTCCCGCCGAATACACATCTGGCATCCAATAATCATCTCAGCAATCTGCCGATGATTCAATTTGCAGTTATTCACCGAAATATCAGCCGCCCCCAACGTAGGCTCCCCCGCCATCTGCAAACCACAAAAATGATCCGAGGTTTTAGAAGGATTATAACCATTCTTCACAAGACGATTATAATCCTCGGCAGTCCGAACTCCACTGGTAATCGAAATTGACACCTTTTCCCAGAAACAGCATAGGGCTGAAGCAAATCGCGAACCTTCTGCAAATTTTTCGCCAGCAACTGCAGCAAGCTAAGTTGATAATCAGTTACGGAAGACTTGGCAAATTCAGAAAGTTTAAAATTTGGGGTAAGATACTTATCGGTCATAAAAACGCTCTTTTTTAAACAACGAAAACCTAGCAAACACAAAATCACGCCCAAAAATGAGCGAAGACGCCAAACACGTTTGATATTTTACTCAAAAGTATGTACTAAAGTGTGCACACCGCCATCAATCCACTCATGACGCCATTTACCTTTCATTTCGGGATTTTGATCACAAGCAATGTCAAAATCATTAATCAATTGCGCATGTTCCTCATCAATCCAAACTGTATATTCTGGAGCCAAATCCTTGGGATTAACCCCCTGTAGGTACGGCACGAATGTGGTAATCCACCATTGCTTCTCGGTAGGTTCATAGGAGTGAATCAAACGAGGAAGATTATTTTTACCCGCAAGAACAAGCTTCATGCGAAAAGTCGGGGTACCACTAATTGATTCATAGTAATCATATTCATCATTTGTAGCAACCATACTCAAGATTTTCTTAAAGGCTGTTTTAGCGGTAAGTTCAGTAAAGGGCAAAGCGGGAAGCATATACTTAGCATGTTCTTTAAAAAACTCGCTAATGCCTTCCATCATTTTATCAGTCAATTCCTTCAAGCTCATCCGTTTAACAAACTCGTAGAAACCCATTTCTGCGCCTGCACCCAAATTAAGGTAATATCCTTTCCAAGTCCAGAAAATATACTTTTTTTCCTGAGAAAGGAATTCAAACTTTTCAAATTCCATGGTTGTAGCACAGTTGAACACTTCATCGTATAAATCGCAATATCCAAATCTCCGTTGTAAACAGTCAACCATGGCATGATAAAAACGCCTTCCGGTATCTTTATCAACAACACTTTCAAAACCAACCGTCTTAAAGAAATCTTGAAATTGGCCATTGGCCGTGATGGATCTCAGTATCGGATCTCCGCCCATTAGTTTATCGTTCCAAGATATATAAATAATGTCAGCATTACTTCTACAGCAATCGGTACTTTGTTTTTTCGCGAGTTCTCCATAGAGAAACACATCTTCTTCATAGCAATTATAATCCTTGTCAATGAACCAAATGTGTCCTACACCATCATCCTTGGGCCCCGAAGCATAAGTGGTAATCTGAGACTGATTTTTTTTCTTTTCAGCAGTAATCAAAGCAATGCGGCCGTTATTTTTAAACAGCATGATATCAGCAAGATTGCAACTCTCAACTCTTACACAACCATTCACAAACAAACCAGAATCATCTTTAGAATAAATACTGAAATTTCTAAATTTTTCTTCTTTAGCGTTTTCATTTGCAAACGCATTTATTTTTTGTTTGTCTAAATCATAACTAAAATCTACTGGGGAATAAACCTTAACGCCATTGTAATTAATTCTTGGATTAAGTGTAGTGCCCTTACAACAGTATCTTGCTATTGCCGTTATATCCTTTTTATAGGTAAAATATTCGTTGGCGATAACGTTGCTATATCCCGCAACAACATCCATCACGAAACGGAATTGATAGTCCGAATTGATACCATCTACATCGCTGATGTTTACCATTTCGGGAATACCGGCCGTAACACTAACTATGTGATTCGTGGTATTCCAACTAGAGTTTCCATCCTTACGATATTGAATTTTTACTTTATAGGCATAACCACCCGTCACTTTTAAAAATAATGCGGAAGCTTCGCCGGCATTAATAGCAGTGGACAATCGTCCCTTAAAATCGGCAACATCAATGAAGGAAGGTGATCTACCCTTAAACACGCTTTTAGGATTGGAAATATTCTTTCTGGTACCATTGTACGTAGCATAATAGTCGCTGTTTTTTTTATAAACAAAAATTTCGGAAGCAACTACCGTCCTCCCCAATCTTATATCCATAACAAATCGTACAGCAGCCCCTTCCTGGATTCCAGAAACATCTTTCAGATAGACTTCTTTGGATATGCCCAAAGACACGTTAGCAAGGTTACCACTTCTTTTCCAGTCACTTTGACCAGGGTTTTTGAAATCAATTTTTGCACGGTAGGCAAATCCACTTGTAACGGTCAAATGAAGACGATAAATGTCGTCCATACTCACTCCAGATTGATAAAATTAAAGAAAATGAGATTTACAATCTTTTACAGAAATCTTTTTCGCATATTATACCAACCAGGAACCATTCCAGAGTCCTCTAAAGCAGAAAAAAGAAATATTTTGTTTAAATCGGTCATTAAAGGTACGTTCCATTTACTAATATCACCATTGAAGTCGGAATGGTAAAACATCATACTCATATCCGCAACTTTAGATACATCCCACTTGCTAATGTCACCATTAAATTTGGAAAATTGAAACATACAACTCATATTCTTGACACTCGAAACATCCCATTTTCCAATTTCGCCATTAAAAATAGATTTTAGAAACATACAGTTCATATTGGCTACATTAGACACGTTCCACTCGAGAATATCGCCATTAAATTTAGAACCGCAGAACATGCCATTCATATCCACAACGTTGGATACATTCCACTTGCTAACATCGCCAATAAATTCAGTTTTTAGAAACATGCAACTCATATCGGAGACTTTAGATACATTCCACTCGCTGATATTGCCATTAAATTTAGAACCGCAGAACATGCCACTCATATTAACCACTTCAGACACATTCCACTTGCTAATATCTCCGCTAAATTTAGAACAATAGAACATATCACTCATATCAACCACTTTAGACACATTCCACTCGCTAATATCTCCGTTAAATTCAGAACAATAGAACATATCACTCATATCCGCAACGTTAGATACATCCCACTTGCTAATGTCACCATTAAATTTGGAAAATTGGAAGAGCCCATTCATATCAGCAACTTTTGATACGTCTATAAAATTAAGATTACACTTTTCCCCATTTCGTTTGACAGTTTCTTCAATAATCCGTTTAAGATGAGTACAATCTTGCGCAACGACAATTTTTTTAGGCATAAGCAATCTCTTTTTTCTCATAGAAACCTATTCTCGAGTTAACGATTATTTCAATTGGCTCCAACTCAACTTGATTAATCTCTTTAATCAAACCAACACTATCAAAGATCCATTTTTTACCCAAATAGATATCCGTTATGGTTATTTTTCCAGAAACACAATCCAATCCGGATTGATCATCCCCATTCTTTATTATGATTTTCAAAAGATTTCCTATTCCCGAATAAGATATCATTGAAAATGATGTATTGCCATCGATTTTTTGAAAAGGAATATCGCCTTCTTCTCCAACAAGAGAAATTTCAGTACCTATCTTTTTATCAGATTGTGGTAAATCAACTCTAAAATAACGCCCACATCGATAAGCCAAAGTAATCATTTCATTAGCTTTAATCACACAATTATTGCCTGCAGCAAATTGCCAGACCTTTCCATTTACCAAATCAGCAATATTAACATTGCCTAATTTCCATTCAGACAATTTTCCTGAGCCATCATGAGAAACAGTAATATACGATGGTTCTTCAACAGAATTCTCATATACTACAATAAATGAATCTTTATCTCCTGATTCAAAATTATCTTTTCGATTGTTTAGCAACTTTTGAGGACAATTGCCATTAATATCTATTTTAACATTAGCGTTTGTCCCAGCCCCAGTTTCATCACTCGTATAAACATCAATCTCAAAACAGGTATAGTCTTTACATTTTTTCAAGAGGAACTCATTTTGAGTTGTTTTTTCCGGAGCAAAAACCCATCGATTATTTGAATTTAAATCAGATATTATGACAATCTCTGGAGTCCAGCCATCAACAGCATTACACAAAAGTTTAACGACAGGATTCCAATCACAGCCACCTTCACCTGCAACTATGAAAGGTTTGTCAAAATGAATTGTAAACGAATCTCGATCCCCAGCTTCAAAGTTATTATGTCTATTATCAAGAACCTTTTTCACGCCGTCTATTGAAATTTCTACAGAACCATCGGTTCCCGAGAAAAGATTTCCATCTGTATATACATCAATTACAAAATGTCTTAATTCTTCATGAGATAATGTAATTTCCTCTTTATTTCTTATCCATGAATTAGCGACAAACATCCATTCTTTCCCTGAAATTGCATCACTTATTACAATTTTATCTAAATACCAATCATCAACTCCTTTATGCCTTACCCTTACTTCATTTATATCATCAACATACAATTCAGTATTAAAAACAAATGAATCAACATCTTTTTTTTCATAATTATTTTTAAAATCATTCATTGCAGTAAATGGTATTATTTCAACACCTTCCTTTCCAAAAACCGCAAACTCAATAACATCGTCAGTCCCTGCATATGATTCTGCACTTGTATAGACATTCATTAAGAAGCACTTCCCTCTCTCACTCCTATCAATTTTTATAGCATCACCTTTAGCAATCTTTTTATAAGGAACCGGAATAAAGGTCCATTCAGTTTTTGAGTAAATATCCGTTATGATAATTTTATCCAAAAGCCAGTCATCGTGGATATCCAAAAGCCAGTCATCGCGGTTATTTTGAGTTATTTCAACATACTCAATATTATCATACGAGAGGTTCTTTTCCTCCAGCGAAGTTGAAACAATAAAGGAATCCTTACTATTTCGTTCAAAATTATTTTCCGAATTATCCAACTTTGTAAAAGGAAGGATCAAAGCACCATCTTTTCCATAAATGGCAATTTTTACATCCCCATCAGTTCCAGCCTTATATTGATTACTTGTATAAACATCAATCTTAAAATTCACTAAAGAATCCTGTTCAAGTAACCTCACTTCTTGATTTTTTTCAATGGCTTGATTAGTAGTAAACACCTTTACATTTTCAGTTTTTTCATCCGTCACAACAATCTTATCAAGTATCCATTTATCACTACCATCTTTTTTCACACCAATTTGTTTAATACTGTCAAAGTCATCAAATATGTACAGAGTAAACAAATCTCGATCACCACGTTCAAAGTTGTTATGCGAATCATCGAGAACTACGAAAGGCAGGATAACTTTATCATTTTCACCATAAAGAGCAATTTCAACCTTATCGTCCGTTCCAGCATAATCGTCATCGCTCGTAAAAACCTCTAACTTCAAACGAGTCCGAGATTCCTGGGTCAAAACCACTTCATTATTTTCAAGCCATTGATTCGACATAAACACCCATTCCTCATTCGTGATCATGTCAGTCACAACAACTTTATTAAGGAGCCAGCGTCCACTACCTTTAAGGCGAACCTTAATTTTCGTTATATCACCAATCGGTTTTTCAGAGGAAACTACAAAAGTATCTTTACCATCATTTTCAAAATTATTTTTCGAATCGCAAAGTTCGTAATCTTCTATTTCACCATTTTGCCCACAAATAGAAATAAACACATCATCATCCGTTCCAGAACCAAATTCCGTTCCGGTATAAACATCAACGATAAATGACTGTTGCGCAACATGCGGATAAAAAGGACCATCATCCTTACCAATTTTTCTATTAGGAACAAACACATTCTCTTTTTTTGTTATCTCATTTTTTATAACAACTTTCTCAAGGAACCAATCATCGTTCCCATCTTTATACACCTTTATGTAATCAATATCATCAATACATACATCTGATGTAATTGTAAAAGTATCCTTATCCTTTTTTTCAAAATTATTTTTTGAATTATTAAGTTGTTGTTTAGGTATCAGCCTATTATTTTTCCCATGAATAGACATATACACATCATCATCAGTTCCGGCATCACTTTTATTACTGGTATAGACATCAACTGTAAACCAGCTTTCCACCGTCATTTTAGGTAGTCTAACACATTCATCATCTCCAATTAAGCAATCGGCAACAAATTCTTTCACTTCATCCGTAAGCATATTTTTTACAACAACTTTATTTAGGAACCAATCGTCACTACCCTCCTTATAAAGTTCTATGTAATCAATTTCATCAACATAAACATCTGATGTAATCGTAAAGGAATCCTTACTACCTTTTTCAAAATTATTCTTCGAGCCATCCAATTTCTGTTTTGGGATTTCATTTCCATTTTTTCCATGGACAGCAACGAAGACATCATCATCCGTACCGCCATTAGATTCATAACCAGTATAAACATCTATAGCAAAGCAACTTTTTAGTTTTGGGTTTGGCAAAGAAACGGATTCATCATTACCCACTTTGCAATTTGCAAAGAAATTCCATTTTTTCCCGGAAATATTATCTGTTACAACCACTTTATCAAGGAACCAATCATCTCGCCCATTCTTTCTTATTTTAACACCAGTCACTACACCAATGCTATTTTCAGAAGAAATCCAAAAAGTATCCTTGCTTCCTTGTTCAAAATTATTCTTTGAATCATTAAGTTCAGTTTCTTTCGTTTCGCCATTTTCGCCCAAAATGGTAATAAACACGTTAGAATCCGTACCACCACACGACTGCTCTCCAGTATAAATATCTACTACAAAATTACAGCCTTCCTCTCGACTTAAGAAAAGATCTTTATCATTCGTCACCCATTGTTTGGCCGTAAAAAACCATGTTTTTTCAGTAATAACATCGGCTACAACAACTTTATCAACAAACCATTTATCAGATCCATCATTTTTCAATTTTATCTTACAAATATCATCAATACTAGACTGACATTCTATTGTAAAAAAGTCTATATCACCAGCTTCAAAATTATCATTCACATTATCAATTAATTTTGCGTCTGTTTCAACAACTTCACCGTCTTTTTTAGTAAATATTGATATATATATATCTGAATTCGTTCCTGCCCAATGCTCAGCACCAGTATAAATCTTTAAAGTAAAATACCGCATCTTTTCAAGCGGATATGCAGACAAATTCATTTCTTCATTCTTATCAATCCAATCTTTGACATGAAATACCCATCCACTTTCCATCAAATTAAGAGGGGCAGACACAATGATATCATCAACATACCATTTATCTCCCCACCATTTACCATTATGTCCAATCGTGATACTTGTAATCTCGAAAACATCTTTATCAGTATAAAATTCAAATATTTCAGAAGAACATCTTTCAAACGAGTTTCCAATATTATCGATTAAAGGATATTCTCCAACTAAAATTTCTTTCACTTTACCATTTTCGTCTTTTATTTTCCCATAAATTTTCAAATGGACATCGGCATCCGTACCAGCACATCGTTCATCACCAGAAATAATTTGTACTACAAAACATTTTTCCGTCATGCCAATTTGCTTTTTTTCTTCAAACGACTTACTCATATCGTTATATTCTTTACAGCAATTGACGCCCTTGTTTCTCATTATATTTTCTAGTAACGTTTTCACCAGTTGGGCTGATACATTCACGTCATTTATACGACTTTTCGTTTCACCATTATTTACACCATCTAGTTCATCAGCTTTTTTTTCGATATCATTTAGGCAACTACATACTTTTAAAAACAAATAATATATGCTTCCTGCACACTCAACACAGAAAGAACTCAAGCCTGGACAATCCTTATAAGTTCGTGCAAGCACAAATGTCCATGAGTATATTTCGTTAAATATTTCACAAACATGATGAAAGCACTCATTTCTCCGCAATCTATTTACTATAGAAGTGCGTCGAAAAATATCCTTAAGTAAAATAATAGTTCTATTAAAAGTTATGATTCGACTAACTAAAGGCTCATTAAAATTATAACACATTAAGGATTCTATTGCATTTTCATATCTATTTTCAACAGAGTCCTTCAAACAATACTGCAAGCCCGATGTAGTTGTTTCACCCAAACTACGAAAAGAAAGATAAATTGAATCAAGAAAGTTTAATATTTCTTCCTTGGGATAATCCATTGCGGTCATATAAACAAACATTTCGGAACAATCTCTCGCCATTGTCGCATTCAATGTCTGCACATAGAAGTCTTCATGCAAAGCATCATCTGTTTGAGGATTATTAAAAATCCACTGACCTACACGACGGACATTCGTTTTCTTTTTTTGACTATCTATATGAGTCAAAAAAACATCAGCATGCTTATGTTTCGCTGCATCCTGTTTTTCATAATTCGCATATAGAATTACAGGCATCGCCTGACGAGACAACGATTCTCTAAATTTATCATAATCCCATTTTTCCTTACCATTTTTGACATTTTCTTTACAATTTTTAAACTTATCGTTTTCAACTTGTATGGGATTACCTGCCAACATTTCTGATTTATCATCTTTACCATCAAGAGATATATCAACAGAATCACTTGATGATTTTTTTTTCTGACCATCGATAGACAAATCAAAATCAGATGAGCGTCGTATCGCAAACGGATCCAAGCAGCGTTTTACATGAGACAAAGCAAAACTATCTTGAATCATATGCGAAACACAACCTAGCGCAACTGATCCTGCATCAAATTTATCACCCCCAAAAAAATATTTAATTGATTTCGAACCATATGCACTATCAAGCAAATCTCGCATCATGATTCGGAACAATTCATCATCAACTATATTTACATATTCATCAATGGTCAAATCCTGAATATGTTTTTTTACTTGAGAAACTTCAATATTGTTAAAAACATCTATACAAAATTCAGTCCATCGCCTAATTTTCCTATAGTTAAGCGATTTACATCCTCCACTACAATCCATTGAATGCAAGAATTGCATTCTTTTAAGATGACTTGAGTAAACAAAAGCATCTTTTTCAAATAAGTCTCCAGAAAGTTCTGCAAAAAAAAACTTCATGGCAAAATTTATATTAGAATAATGCCACCGATCATTCCATTGAGCCCCTTGTACAAATGATTCGCAATTAATTTTATGTACAATTTCTCCGTTCTTTTTTGTAAAACAATTTCGTCCGCCATTACCCGTATTTTCAAAACTTAATTTGATATTTAGCGCTTTGGATCTTTCGTCAATATGCTGATTACAATTTTTTTCAAGCTCAATCAAAGCATCTCTTGCATACGTTTCATGAATGCCTTCTTCTATAGCAGCAGTTTGAACATCAAAAACTTCATCAGAAAAATCTTTATCAGCCTTTATCGACAATGTTTTTTCTAATAGTTCATTCAGTTCTTCATCATTTTTCACATTTTCTATAGCAGCTTTCACGTCTTTTTTTATATCATCAGCCTTTCCAGCCTTTTCAGGATCTTCCGTCAACAATGCTTCCGATAAAATTCCATCAACCATCCACCATTGAACAGAAAGATTATCATAATCAAAAGATGGCGAATCTTCAAGAGCATCAGAAAAATCAATTAAAGAAATTACCTTTCTCCACATATCCCCACAAGAAAAGGAAAATGCAATTTCATCAGCATTTTTTTCTAAAGAGTCTCTATTTAATTGAATAAAATCAGCAATTTCATCCTTTGAAAGCATTTTAGACAACACAGACTGTTGAATAAGATGAGCTATCTCATGTAAAAGGATAAAAATGAATACGTTTTTCGGTAATAGATTTTCTTGTTGCATTGAAACCAATTTCTTTGATAATACAATAGTATTGTTGAATGCACCGGACAATGCATTGACTGGCAAATCTTCGCGAACCAAGACTTTCAACCGACCACAATTCAACTTACACAAAACATTTAAAATCCATTCCTTCATACAAATCCTTTTTTACTGTTCTAAGATTAAAACGAAGAACCTGTTTTCATCAGTTTGAAATTTTGCAGAGAGATTTCATGGGAAAATTTATCCCACACATCACCTTTAACAGACAATTGATCAAGTAGTTTAAACATACTTTCATCCAATTTTTCCCCAAGTTTATCAAGATTATTACCTAAACTATCCTGAACCTTGACCAGCCCATTTTCGGAAAGGTATTGAGTCACTGTACCAAGCGCATTTAACGCTTCTTCAAATTTTGAAGACATCAACTCCTTTATAGTCAATGTTTCAACATCTTTGTAGTAGTCTGGATCATTTATAATTTCTTTAGCAATTTTTTCTAAAGCGAATTTTCTGTATTCATAAGCGCGGATTAGAAAAACTTTTGAATTACAGTTTTCATTATTTTTGTCATACTCTTTCAATTTTTTTTCTAAAAACGTATTCCACAATTCGCATCGATCTTTTTCATCGCCATCGGTAAAACAAATTTTACCAGCATTTTCTACAAAATCTGGGATATCTACATTCGATGAAATTTCATACTCTCTCTTTTCATATAAAGCTTTCATGATATAATACATTTGAGCAAAAGCTTTCCTGAATCGATCTGGGTTATCAACTGTAATAGACGAATTTGAATAATCTGGAATATAAGTGTACTTTTTCCCAGGAATATCAGGGAAACTTCCGGAGGTTCCATGTCCCGTCCATATAGCCGAAAAGCAGCGAAAAGGAGTATCTTTACCAGTATATTCAAACCATTTTGAATTTAACCACGCAATTTTTCCAAGTCCAATTTCCCCCCAATTGGGTTCAAATGAAGTTCGATTGCCACCCTCTACAATCGCACCACGATTTACATGCATGTTACATGAGCCACAAAAATCTTGATGCGACCATGTATCAGCAATTACATGCATAAAAATTCCAATCGAAAACAAAACTTCATCACTAAAACCGGATTCTGGTGTAGAATTGGATTTAACAAAATCAAGTACAAATTGAAAAATTTGATTTGCCAACTTTGAAGAAGGTTTGCAAACCAATTTCAAATCCTTCTTGTATTTCTTTTCGGCAAAATCCGTATCATACCCCTCTATTTTCACCGTTTTCAATTCAGGAGATCTATCTTTTAATTTCAACTCATTGTCAGTTATATTTGCCGGCAGAAAATGAAAAACAGACCAAACAGATTCAATCTGCTTCGACATTTGCAACAAAGAGTCTTGTCGAGTCCATTCTTTTTGAAATAAATAAAAAATGAAGTCATGTACGGTAACCACATTGTAGTATAGTTCAGTATATTCCTTTTTTAGAGTTTCATTTTTTTTTGATTTATCTTTATTTTTTTCCAATTCAACAGCATTATCTCTAAGCTTTCTAACGACATCATGATCCATTTCATCCACAGATTGAGCAGCCCAGGCGATTTTTTCAGCTTCTTCATGGTTAAATCCAGCTTTCGTAGCCATATAATAAGTTCCATAATAGTGGCAATCCTTCTGCATATCGAAGACCTCCTATTTTCAGGAATTCATCAAACGTTCAATTTCACTTTCGTCAAACTGGGCGTAATGCCCCTGACCAATTGACCTAAAATAATCTACACGACCTTTTAATGCCCGCAATAATTCTTCTTTATTATGATCAAGTTTAAAGTGATTTATCGCTTTATCAATAAATGTTCGAGCAGCCAACCTATTCTGCACATCTTTATAATAAGAGAACAAAAGCAGTTCTATTTTTCCACACAACGTTTTATTACTATTTTTACGAAGTTCGTTCTTTAGTTCAGATTCGGCCACTTTTCCCTTATTCATTACAAACAAGCAGCTAGCCTGAGTCAGTTTCAAATTCCCACGGTCATCATTATCGGACTGCATTGATTTCAACATAGCAGCCTTACTGATATTCGCCAAAGCTTGATCATAGTCATTTTGCATCATGTATATATTCGCAATGTTCAACATGGTATGGCCGCAAAGTTTTTCAAGTTTCAGCTGTTCTTGGGCTTTCAAAATTTCTTTATACACGGCAAGAGCATCATCATAATTTTGATTACTTAAAAAAAGTGCAGCTTTTTTATCCATATCGTGTAGTATGTCAACGATATTCTTTAACTGTTTAGACTGCATTGCTAATGCCCTCCATTTTTTCAATTTCCTTATTTACAATTTCCGCTCTTTTTACATTTAAGAACGGCAGAACATTCTTTAATAGGGACAATGAGTCTGCAAAATGTCCATCCTTTTCTTGTCTTAGTCCTTGCCTCAAAACCTCCATAGAAAGTTTCTTCAAAGCATTCGTAACAAAGACCAGATCATTCTTTGTTTTGATTAAATTTCTCGCCTCATAAGCCTTTTGCAAAGCGTTACAATAATCCTGAGGAACTAAAAAAGACTGGACATCATCAAAGGTTACGTTAATCTGTCCCTTATCATTGATTACAATGTATTCTAACAACTTAAAAGCCATATCATGAAGGTTATTAGATGCTTTTTCCCTGACATTATCTGTCACACTTTTTTCTACAGCATCAGTAGCAAAAAGCAAAGCTTTTCTACATTCTTTTCTAAAGTACGTTATCTTGGAAAAATTTATAAGCTGTTCTGCTGCGGTATCGCCGCACTGGTAATACTCCAAAACAGTTATAGCTTCATTGAAAATGGCTTCAGCCAGTTCAAACGATTTCGATTCATCCAAGGCAAATGAAATAGCCATATTTATTTTTTCTGTCAATTGTTTGACAATTTGCTCTATCTGCTCATCAAACCCTATAGTAGCCATTAAAACAACCTTTTTTTTTGATTAAAACTATTTTTCATATTATCACAAGAAAAAAATCTTTTTACATCACGGGATATCAACATCCTTGTTTTTTTTTCATTAGCATTACCCCTTAGGCCTCTAAATGAAGAAGTAATACTTACCGAAGAAAAAGATTCTCTTTTAGAATTAATTGAATCGGAACTTTTCACCTTAAGTTCAACAGCGACAGAAAAATTATTGTCAAATCTTTTTTGATTCTTTAATTCAAGAGGTTCTTTCGTTTTATTTTTTTTATCAGATTTCGTATCAATGGAAGCTTGATTAACAGAAACAGAAATTCGTTGCGCCTCCATTTCAAAATTATTTTTTGAAACTTTTACGGATTCTGATCTAATAAATACACTATTTTTTTCAGTTTCATTTTCGGATAATTTCGATTCTTTAACAGAAATTATAGAGTCACGACGCAATTCCGTTTCCAGCAGACTATTTTTTGAAACCTTTGCAGAATCCAATTTAATTGATGAATCAATTTCATCCTTTCTACATTCGGATAAACTTGATTCTTTAATCGCAATTTTAGATTCACAACGCAATTCCATTTCCAGCAAACTATTTTTTGAAACCTTCACAGAATCCAATTTGATTGATGAATCATATTTTCCCGTTCTACGTTCAGATAAGTTTGATTTCAACAAATCTTTTTTTGAAACACTTACAAAACCAGAATTGATTGATGCATTATTTTCTTTTAAACAAGATTCAGCTAATCTCAATTTATCCTTTGCGACAATGGTTTCACAAAGGACTCTTGCATCAAGCATACTTTTTTTTGAAACCTTAATGATTTCGACATCCTCAGAAACCATTCTTTTTTTCATGACCGGAGATACTTCTGATTCTTTATGGAATTCTTCGGTATTATCGGAAGATTCATTCACAAAAGAATCTCTTATTTTCGCATTAGCCCTTTCTGCATCAAAAATCACACTTTCTTGAGACAGAGATTCAGCAAATCGATTTTCCCGTTGACAAATCCGTTCAATTTTACCTAGAGATTCAGGCCCGACATTTTCTTGTAAAGAAAAATCATTAAATTTTGAACCAAAAAGAGACCCTTGATTCCACAAGGAATCACAAAAAAGCCCAGAAAAAAAAACTTCGCGACCAGCTATTTTTTTTTCTTCCTGATTTACAGAAGAAAAAATGGTCCGTTCAGCACTATCAATAGAATTACGTAATGTATTTGTTTCAAAACCTTCTCTAATTAAGGAATTTTTCTTCTCTTTAAACGCTCCTAAAGAGGTACGTAATTCTTCTATGGCAAATGAATCAAGTTCTCTAGCAAACGAATCATCCCCATCATCAATTTTTAGAACATTTTCTTTTTCTATGGACGATTCACTATTAACATTTTTATTTTCATCAGGAGATACAGCAATATTATCTAAAGTACTACAATCGCTGGGAATTTCCGATTCCGCAATTTCAGATATTAACGACGCATTGTCGTCTGAATCAGCATATTCTTCAGAAAACAGCAGCCCTTCAATATCATCAAACAACAGGCTGTCTAAATATTCTTCTGTATTTTCATCCATGTGCTGTAATAATCAAAATCTTAATTTGAGAAATGAGCACCCTTAATATTCTAATCAAGGCTGCTCATTCCAATGACAATTTCTGTCCAAAAAAGAAATTGTCACAACAAAACATCCATATAATTAAACGATATTACTCGATTTAATTACTGATCCGTTTCTTTGTTGTCTACTTCTATTTGAGGTGAGGGGGTAGAAGTATGTTTTGTATCATAAGCATTATTGGCCGTTTCAATTTCCATAGCAACCCTATCAGATTCAATCTGGAAAATCTTATTCATAGCCTGGCTCCTCATATCAATTGCCTGAGCAATGATCGTATTAGGAGGTACAGGAACCAAACGAGTTCTCAACAAACTTGAGCCTTCAGCACTATAGCTATATTTACTAGAATACGTTGCATCTACAGTAGATACATTAGCACGACTTTTACGCCAAGACTTTTTTGTTTCTTTGGATTCATTATGTGAAGTAGATTCAGAAGTTGTTTCCTGATTCATACTAATAGCAATTTTGACCTCAATAACAGTTTCTGCAAACTGGTAAAAGGTTGGCTGAAAACCAGCACCAATCATAGAAGTTTTAAATTCCTTATCAGTAACTTCAATGCCAGTCTTTCCACCCTTTTCTTTTGTACTGTCATAAGAAACAGAAACCATGGGAAGGGACACTGTATCATCTTCCCCCATCATCTTTAGAATTTCAATTGAATTTTCATCAAGAGATTTTTGAGCGTTAGCAATAGCCATGCCCAAATTAGCAACCATATCACTAAAGGGTACATCCAGTAATTGTTGACCAATACTCATATTTATAATCCTCTTTATTTATTTTAGTGTTAAGTTTCAGCAGGTTCTTCTGCCGGTACATTTTGATTATTTTCAGAATTATTCGATGCAGGTTTATTTTCCTCTGAAGAGGTTTCCTTTGCTATTTCCTGTTCGATTAACTGCAATGTTTTTTCAAACTTTTTCTGCTCCAACTGGGCTTTCAAATCCAACAATTTTGACATAAAAGCATTTGGCGGAACAGGAGTAATCTTCGTCCTAATCAAGCTAGATCCCTCTGCAGAATAAGAGTACTTTGCAGAAAAAGAAGCATTCACAGACGCACATGAACAGGTAAAGCCTACTGACGCCGACGTTTCTACAGACATAGTCGTTGAAATTGAGATCTTAACTTCAATAATTGTATCAGTAAACTGATAAAAAGTTGGTTGAAAACCAGCACCAATCAAGGAAACCGTTTCAGAGCCAGTTAACGAATCACCGAAATTAGGAATTTCAATTCCACATGTTTCAACATCACCCATTAACTTGGCAATCTTACAGCTGGCCATATCCATTTTGAACTGACCTTCCGCAATCGCATTAGCTAACTGCATGACCATGTCACCAAACGGAACGTTTAAAAGATCTTTTCCGATTGACATATCTATTATTCCTTTTTTTCTTGTTAAGAAGCCCCCTCTAAAAAAACATTCTAGTCAGGACTTCAGCTTAAAACATATTCATTAAATACTTTTTTCTATAGATAATCCTCCTAGATTCAATTGACGTGACGGTACTTACTAAAAAAATCATTTTTATTTTGGAACCGCTTGAATTGTGATTTTTATACTACTCAAGCTGTCTTCAGTCGTCTCACTAATGCTAGGTGCAGTAAACTTGAATGATTTTTCACCATTATTTTTACTATCATCATAAATTCTCACCTTCAAATCAACATCCATGTTGTTGATGATATATTTGGCAACATCAGTATCAGAAGCAGAACTTGTATTAAAATCATTTATCATCTTGTTCAAGAAAGATGAAATGTCTTCCGTTGAATAAGATGCTCTAATTTGTGCTTGTAATTTTTCTAGTTCTTCTTTTGAGCTTAAATACTTTTTATACTCTTCATTGAAAGCATCTGTTTGCTTTTGTGCTTCTATTTGTTCCGATTCCAAACGAACTTTTACAGAAGCCAATTCCACGGATTTTTCTTCCAATGTTTTTTTTACGACATCAAGTTCATGAATTTTTCCTTCATACTCAACTATTTTTTCTTCAAGCGTTTTAAGCTCTTCTTGAATTCTCTTTTTGGTCAATGAACTCGATTTTACATACAGACGAGATAATTGTTCAGAAAGTGTAGCCATTCTTTCTCCGCTTTATTTATTCTTACCATCCAATTCATTTTTGGATTCTATTTTTTTCAACGTTATTTTCGGGACGACGCCCATATTTAAAATCGTATTCTTGGCAGGTTCTTGATGAATTACATTCACATGTACACCATCACTCCAATTCTTCGCTTCTTCCGGATCAATTTCATAAACAGAAACATTTATTTCATCCAAAGCATTTCTTATTTCCCCAATAGTAGGTAGGAGACTTAAATCCGGCATATATCTTCTTACAACAAACTTATCACTTGGAGGAATCGGAACTATTCTCAACTTGATAGTACTCTCCTCTTTTTTCGAAGATTTAAACAAGTTAGAGAAAGTCGCATTACTTGGAGCAATACTAATTTCAGAGCTAAGAACCTGTCCTGTCATACTCCGTTCTTTAGAAACTGCGTAATCTATTTTCATTGTAAATTCAACTTCAGGCATCACATACCATGTGGCCTGCATTCCTGCACTATACAGTCTATCATTCTGCAAAATTTCATTCTGTATAGCCATAGAATTTTCATCCAAAGCTCGTTGCGCTTGCGCAACGCCCTTACCCAATTCCGTAATAACACTCGATAGATCAGAGTAAATGCTAGGAGTATCGCCACTGGACACAACCAACTCCTTTTGAATTGAGCAGGAATCAAAGGCTTTCGCAGATTGCACAGTTGATTTTTGCAATTGCAAAATTTTACTTTCTGTAATATTAGAAAAGGTATTTATTTTTTTTATCTTCTGCAATATTTCCTTTGCATCGGTATTTTTCAATTGTTCAACGGAATAAATTCCGCCATCAATCAAATCATACGCTTCATTGTAAGACATTTCATCAACACGAAGTAATTCCGCCTGCGTGGCCCAATGGCTAATATTGGCCAACGCGATACCCGTTTTTTCGGACAAGATTTTTCGATCTTTAGCCGACCGAGTCGCATCATAAAATTGTTTTAAAGTCTTGATTCCAGCCTTTGACGATAAAATATCAACCATTTTATTGTCAATTCCGGCAATACTAATTAAGCTACTGGACATGTTTATCCCTTGAAAAGTATGGCATTTTGTCGAGTAAAAAGACTCACACCAAAGTATTTCTAATTGTTACACAAATGACAACCGACAAGATAATAAGAAAAAAGTATCATTTAAATTTTTAATTTAATCGCAATAAAAATCAGTACAAAGCAATTAATACAGCAGCTATACATTGTATAGCACCACGCCTGTAAAAAAAAATATACCAAAAAAATCTCAAAGAATTTTACCAACAAAACAAAAAAAATCCATCCGCATAGCGAATGGATTCTCATTTTTTATTTGAATTGTTTACCTATAGCGCAGACGGATTCTCGGTCTTGAATCCGGATCCCAGGCGTTTATGTAATAGTAGTAATGATCATTGCCATAGTAACGAACGAATTCATTAATGCAACCATTTTGTCGAGAAAAGGTTAAAGAGCCAGAATCTTTCGTCAATGTAGGAGTATTGCCAAGGAACAAATCCACATCGCTATAAGACATACAATCGTCTTCATTATTATCGGCATAAACTTCGATTTGTTCAGCATTAAACGGTCCGTGTATTTTTGACACAGTAGCTTCAGAAAGGCCAGGCCTACCACTAAAATAAAATTCTTCTTCATAATAGGGGGCAGCCTGTCCAATATGCAGAGGGCCGCTTCCATCCGGATCGGTTGTATAAGAAAAATCAGATTGGCCCGGCTCATTCGGCTGGTCATCAAATTTAACCATCAACATTTTTCGCACAGGCTTCTTGGCACCTATCGCAGAATACTCAAATATGACAGCTCCATCCTGAAAAATACCGTTTCCCGATATATGAGCAGGATTCTGGTCCCCCTGATTCTGGTGGATCAGATGCATTCCGTATCCCTTTGAATAAGGGGCACCAAACACGTAAATTCTCTTGACATTTTTAAAGAGATCATCAAACATCGGCAGCTTATACTGCATAGGATCACTTGTCCGATAAGCAATAGCATGCTGCCATCTTCTACCAGCGATATCAAGAAGAATTCCTTTATGACGAATGTAGTCCAAAGCTCCTTCTGAAGCGGTGCCGCCCACACCCGAAATCATTGTAATCGGGTGATACGCATTTGTTGCAGACCATATATTACCATAATAGCTAGCGTTATAATCACGCATGTCGACAATTCTATACGGGAATTCATACTTATGCCCATTTTTGACGTCAATAACGCATTCATACACCGTATTGTTACTTGTCTTTATTTTAAAACGATAATGAAGAAACTTACCTTCTTGCCCAATGCGTTCCACTTCATTTGAGCCAGAAACAAAAGTTCCCACAACATAACCATATTTACTCTGCTGAGCAAATACAGATGCAGCCAAAGCAATTAAGCCAAGCAACGCAACCTTTTTCCACAATGATATCTTCATGCAATTCCCTTTCGGATTAACGCTCTAAAACTTTTAAAGCGATTTCATGTTAGAAAAATCACATTATTTTGTCTATGTGTTTTCATCTAAAAAAATTTTCCATCATTTTTTACAACTTTCTGCAGACAAAACATTTTGCTACACAATGTATTACATAGTTGGCAAAAATCAATACAGCAGTCGTTCAAACAAATCATTTATCTATACATTATTCTCTTACTAACAATTTCATCGCACTTAAAAAAAATTTTTGAAAATACAAAATACACGATAAACAAAACAATCCATAAAAATATTTTTTTCAAAACAAAGTCCGTATTTTTATACAAAATCTTATATTTTCGCAAGAAGATTCGTTAGACGAAAAAATCGGTTAGGAAGATTCTATTCATAAACTAACGAAAGACCTTCTCGTACCTCATTACAGTACGATTATTTAACGTACCGTTTCTTAACCAAAGAAATGGTCTTTGGAGTATATCCCCAATGAATAAAAAAATACTGGCTTCAGCACTTCTGGCGGCAACAATGAGTTTCGCCTCCAACAATCTCCGCGTAGATTTCTACGGTTCGCAGGGTGCACAATGCGAATACGCACCTAGATTTCAAATCTACAACTACCTTCCAACAACCAATTGGACTTTAAAGCTTTACGCTTATTTCTCAAGCAACGATGGTTCCGACCCAACCAAGGATTTTAAACTCAACGTTGACTTCCCTGCTCAAATTGAAAAAGTTAATGGTAACGTATACCGAGTCGTCATTAATTACGGTTGGTATCCTATCGGTGATTTGCAGACAAAAGATTTCGGCAATCCCTTCTCCATCAAGCCGTCATCTTCAAATCGCTGCTACCAGCCCTATACCCGAAACAACTATCCTTACGACATAGTCCTTGAAAGCAGCAATGGAGGATACCTTTCCAACAGCAAGCACCCCACATTCAACAACAGAATCGGTTTGCTGGTAGACAAGGATTACGTCTGTCCCGGCTTTAACGGCAAGAAGAATTACATTCATATTGATGCCGAAGACACAAATCCCGCCACAAAAATCAGTAGCGGTTCAAAAAAACCGAAAGGCGTTGTAATTGACGACAAGAAGAATCCCGAATTCTACTATTGCCCTCTTCGTGTCAGCAACATGTCCTTATACCAGGCCACATACGATTACATCGTTTTGAAGCTTGATGACGAATGTCCTAGCGGATCCTACGAATTCGTTAGATATCACGATACCGAAGATAACACCCCCAGCAATAAAGTATACGGATTCATGGAACCCAGCGTAATCCAAAAAGACGCCAAGATGTATTATTGCTTCGTACCGGCAGCTACCAAGAACGGCAGAAGCTATCCTTTCGCAAGCACTTACGGTATCTTCGCAAATCCCACGGCATCATCTAATATATCCAAGAGCACCCTGCATGTTGATGACGAAGACACCCGTAACAACAACTCCTGGAATTTCTTCAACCTGAGCGATGATTACATCAGCCGCATCAAGAACATCATTTCAGGATCGGCAGATACCGACTACCGAATCGCATGGATGACAGGATCCTCTGCAACTAAGGAAGCCGCTTCTGAAGCAAAGCCCGTGGTTGCCGAAAACATGGTCAACGTCCCCATTGCAGCACCTTCTGGAGTCGCAATCAAGGGTATAAGCCGTACTGCCATGAATGTAGAACTGCTCTCCGAAGGCAAGGTCGAAATCAACCTTATCGGTGTTGACGGCCATTCTTACGCCAGCATCACCACCGAAAACCTCCAGCCGGGTTCCCACAGCATCAACTGGAATTCCGCAAAGGTTCCGGCAGGTCGTTATATCATGTCTGTCAAGCAGAACGGTATCGCCAGCGGCAAGAGCATTATCCTGAAATAGGAAAACTCTTATCGCACACAAAAAGCCAGGCGTCTCGTCTGGCTTTCCTTTTTTAAAGGTTCACTGCAACGAGCACACTCGCATCGTCATACATTAGCTATACATTTGTCATACAACGTACTAGTTAAACATTTTATTTAAAATATGCAAAAAATTATTTTCACAACAAAACAAAAATTTTACGCATAAATTCTATTACTTTCTACAAAAAAACATACATTTTGGCTAAATTTTGCCTCATGTTTGGAAAATCAAAAAAAGAGGAATTATCATCCCGGCAACTTGAAGTCTTAAATCTGCTGCGAAGGGGATTAACAAACGGGGAAATTTGCCGTACTCTGAACATTTCAGAAAATACGGTAAAAACCCATCTAGCGAACATCTACAAGATTCTTGATGTAACTAACAGGACTGAAGCCGCATCGATTGATTTGACAGAAGAGAACTTTAGCCAGCGTCCATCTTCTCAATCGCCAAACAAGAGAGAGATTGTCGTAGCCTTTGAAAAAAATTCCATTCTCGAAAGCACTCCCCTAGCCTACAGCGTCGTCTGCGCAACGATCGAGGCGCTGCACCAATACCATATTTTCAAAATACAGGTCGTTCCTCCTGAAGAAATTAACAACGGCACGGATTACCAGATTAAACTTACAGCTACTCATGGTTCCGGCGACTCTCTATTCATCACTCTTTACCAAGATGAATCTTCAACCTTGCTTTGGTCCAATCTTCAAAAGATCAAGTCAGAAGACGAGATCAAACTTTTCGCAGCCCGCATCGCCATACAGATTTTCCGCAACATGACCATTTCGGCAGCGTCCAAGTACGCCGAAAATTCGGATCTAAAATCCGATTGGTGGTACGCTTCCAGCTTCGCAAACGTAATGATGGAAAATCGCAACAGGGACGAATTTTCGAAATGCGAATCAAGTCTGCAATCCATTCTCGACTCCCAGAAAGGAAACGGTTATCTCGCATACACTCTAGCCAACGTCTATTACACAGCCATCATCGAAAACTGGGTTGACGCGACAATTTACACGTCCAAAATCGGGGCGTTGGCCTGCGAGGCCATGCGGAACACACCCTATTCCGCCTATTCGCAGTTCATGATGGCCCTCTACAACATCCTAATAGGCAACAAGAGCGACGCCATAGCCTATTTCGAGCAAATCCTGGAAGCAAATCCTCAGGACGTCATGGCACGAAGATACCTGACGCAAATCTTCCTGCTGGTAGGCAAGCAAAAAGAAGCCCTGAAGCTTTTAGACGAAAACAGTCTCTACATTCCCGATGTAAATCAGCAACCATTCCAACTTATCGCCAAATCCTTTATCTACCTGCTACAGGACGAATACGAGAAATGCGAACTCATTTCTCAGCAGGTCTTGATGATCCACCCCGAGACTCCATTCGCCCGCCTCTTCATGATCGCCTGCAACAATAAGAAGGGCAACTTGAAAGAAAGCCACAAGCATGTGCAAAAACTCAGGGAATACCACCCTAATTTCAAGAAAAACGACGTAAAGGAATTCCTGAAAGGCGTTACTGAAGAGCAGCAGGAATGCTTTATTAGCCTATTGTGGAATCTAGACTAATGCTAAAAATCACCCATTTGAGTGATGGACGAACCATACTACCAGGGGTTATCTTTGAAACATCAGCAAAGGAAACCTAAAAATGGAAGAGAACAGCAAAAAGATTGACACCTACCTAAAAAAAATCACCGGCAAGAAGCCCGACGATTATTACACTAAGATAATTCCTCTGGAAGACCTACGCCCCGGCGACATTTTGGCATTCAGTGGCGAGGGAGAAGAATCCCTTATCACCAAGTTGATCCTCTGTTTCACCAACTCCTGGGTTTCTCACGGAGCATTATTCTATCAGCATGGGCCCGTTGAAGCCCTAACTGACGCAGGATCCACCGGAATCCAGGGTCATAAGGTAACCAGTAATCCCGAAGATCGCGTTGCTTATGTCAGTCGCCTGATCAAGACTTCTAAAATTGGCAACAAGAGCAGTTTCTATTCCGATAAGGAAATGGCCCCCGTTCTTGCAGCCGCCAAGGGATACGTGGAACAGGACCTCCCCTACCCCTACGCCGACTTGGTATTCCTGGCCCTAATCCTCCTTTACAAGGACCATTCCCAGGCAGGGATCAAGCAATCCATCATCATCGCACTTCTCAGATGCCTTGCCGCTGAATTAAAAAAACTGTTAGACGATAAATATCGACACAATTACACCATGGTCTGTTCGTCCCTGGTTTACCAGTGCTATTTGGATGCCTCAAAGAAGAATCGCAAATTTAAGCTGAAACTGACAAAGGACGCCGATTTGAGTTGCCGCACCTCCAAGAAGGGGCTGCTCAACCAAAACCGCAGAAAGGCCAATACACTCCTGGATTTGTACGCAGAACATGCCGCAGAATACGATTTCAAGACAGAGGCATTCCACCAGGCTGTGGCCCCAAAAGAACCTGTTGCCAATCTTGAAGACCTCGCAAAAGAGATCGTCGAAAGCGACCGCAGTAACCGCGTCATGATGCTAAAGGGAAACGCACTCAGCAGCGCCATCGAAAACTTGCTGAAAACGCTCATGGAAGTGCTGGGATTTACCTTCACCTCGATTAAGGACATGATCAAGAACGCTCGAGAGATGCAGGCCATGTTCGTAACCCCCAACGACCTATGCTTCAACATTGAAAATGTCAAAAAAATCGGCAAGGTCCACCTGAATCGTGCAGATGAAAACCTGCCCCACGAACAGTTGACCGATTTTAGCAAGATCTAGGTCCAAACCCCAATAAAGAAACTACACCTCAAAAAATATAGGGGGCGCGCAAGCATCCCCTATTCCGAAAAACACCCCATGGGAATCTCTACACATTCCTAGTTAAAAACACGCCTAAGAAGGAGAATAAAATGGCAAAAATCAAGCACATCAAGGCAATCACGCTGAAGAATTCTGGTGCATTCGTTGTTAGAATGCGAATCAACTGGAATGACCCGGAATCCGACAACAGTTCGGGAGTGTACGAACCCTCCGGCTACCACGACATTTGCGCAGCCGGGGAAAGGACAATCAACCTCTCCGAAACCGGCATCCCCGAAGGAGCCAACGTCCGTCTGCACGCAGATGTCGTCTTGGGCAAGGATAAGGAAGGTGGCGAGCAGTTCCGATACACAAGTGACGCCTCGATGATAGCCCACTACACCATTAGCGGCACAACGCTCATCAACGACTTGAAACTAGATGACGTAAAGTAAAGCCATAAAAAAGAAGGAGAAAAAGAAACTCATTCGCGAAAGCGGATGAGTTTTTCACATTCAGTCAATGTATAAACAGTGTAAGACGGCATATATACAAACACACAAAAAAAAAGTCATTCCAACCAGATACTTTAGTCCAATTTTCACAAAAGGAACCCACCGTCATCGCCTTAGTTTATTTGCCTGGCGACAGGAACCCTATGGGGAGGCCGGCCCCAGATGATCAACGTAGAGCTCTCGATATTATGTCAAAAATGACATATATTTAATGAGTCCAAAACATAAACCTTTGGCATGGTTGATATCCCAACCAAAATCTCCGCCGTTGTCTCAAAAAGCCAGAATTGAAACAGGATACTTACTTCGCTTGTTACAATCAGGTTTACCTTTGTCAATGCCGCAAAGTCGACCGATGTCATCCATTGGCATTCGTTGTCAAGAACTGCGAATTAACGACGAAGATGATTATTCCGGAGCGGCGGAGCCGCCAGTCCGGAGAAGTGAGAGCCACTAGTCCGGTCTGACGGAGCCACCTGTTTTAGGGTTATTGTGCTTCAGAAGGGTTCAGCCCATACACTTCTCGCATGGATTTGTCAACGGACTTGTCGACGTACTCGATGTTTATCTTGTAGGAGTCGAAGGATATCCGGTCCATTATAGCATCCGCAAGCGTACTTTCACCTTCGCATATCTGGTCATACCAGTCCTTCTCCTCGAACTGCGAACAGAATATGGTCGAAGACTTCCTGCGTCTCTTGTGGATTACCTCCAGGAGCAACCTCGCCTCATTTTCCCGCAACTTGAACAGAAGCCATTCATCGATGATCAGGAGCGTGGGCTTGGTGTATTTCTGCAGGGCGTTTTCAAGCGTACGCCGATCCTCCGCGGCCGACAGGTCTATCAGAAGGTCGGGCAACCTCGTGAACTTTACGGAGTAGAACCGCTTGCAAGCCTCCATCCCGAAGGCACATGCGAGATATGTCTTCCCGCTGCCTGTTGCTCCAGTGATGAAGATGTTCCTGTATTGCGAGATGTACTCGCAGCTGGCCAGTTTCTGGATGAGAGCCTTGTTCAGCTTGCGTCCGGAGTGATAGTCCAGCGCGGCTATGCTGGCGTCATTCTGTTCCTGTTCGGCTCTCTTTACCAGGCGCTCCAGGGCGTGGCTCTTGCGGCTGGCGTATTCGGCATCGACCAGCATGCCGAAGCGTTCCTCGAAGGGGATTCCCGCCATGTTCGGGTCCTTTTGCTGGTTGACGAACATGTCCGACATGGTGGTCATGCGCATTTCTATCAGCTTGTCGATTGTACTGCTGTTGTTCACTTGCTTCCTCCGTAGTTTCTCGCTCCGCGGGTGATTCCTCGACGAGACCCTTTTTCCCCGTCAGGCTTCGTCTGCGGCCTGTCACTTCCGCACAGCAGTAGATCCCGGATATTCTTGTAGCTTGGTCTGCTTGTGTATCGTAGAGTTCTCTCACAGGCCCACTCAAGCATGGCGTTGCCGTGACGCTTGCCCAGTTTCAGTACCCCCATGCAGGACCTGTAGGACTGCTGTTCAGCGGAGCTTCCCGACAGCAGGGCGTTTATCACGGCGGCTGTATTTTCACCCACCCCGGTGGCCCAGCGGCGGAACCGTTCTCCGTCCCATTCCAGGTATCCCTGGTGGCTATGGGATTTTACCGTGGAGTATTGGCTCGGCCTTCCGTGAAGCCTTGCGTGGCTGGCGATCCGTTCATGCTCGTAATACACCTCCACAGTGGAGTCGGTCAACCGTGACTCCACCTGCTTTTTTATATACTGATAGGGGACGGAGTAGTACATGCCATCCAGGACGATGTGGTAGTTGAACTGGACGGTGGATGTCTTCCATTCCGCAATCTCGAAGGGTGTGGCGGGCAGGGGCCTTAGCTGCGGACGCTCCTCGTTCTCGAAGATCTCCTGCCTGCTGCATTCCTTCTTCTGGAAGGGCCTCGCATTGAACTGGTCGAGACGGTTCCTTATGGCAGCATTGAGTTCCGCAAGCGAGAAGAACTCCTCGTTACGGAGGGCTGCTGTTATCCATGAGGATATCTTGCCCACGTTCCCCTCTACGCTGGCCTTGTCCTTCGGGTGCCTCACCCTTGCCGGGACTACCGCCGTGCCATAGTGTTCCGCCATCTCGCCATAGGTCCGGTTCAGAGCGGCCGTGTACCAGTCGCTTCGCGCGTGATTCACTGCCGTAGTGCAGTTGTCAGGAACGAGCATCGTCGTCACCCCTCCGAAGAACTCGTACATGTGCACATGCGCCCTGATCCAGTTTCTGGTCTTTTCGTCAAGGAACGCCTCCACGTAGGTGTACTGGCTGTAAGGAAGCGTGGCGACGAACAGGTAGGCGTTCAGGAGTTCTCCTGTGTCGGGATCTATTATGTGGGCCGGATCGCCCGCCCAGTCCACTTCCACCATTTCTGCTGGACGGCGAGGGATGTGCATGGTTGCCCTGCGTTTTTGTTCCTCCTGCTGGATGTAGTAACAGAACTGGGAATACATCAGCGGTTCCCGGTTGCATAGCCTGCAGCTCTCGCAGTATTCCGTCCACAGGAGTTTCTTGGTGACCCCGTTGCGCATCAGCTCCTTGCGGATATATTCGAAGTCTATGGTATGGGCTGGCTCCGACGTTTTCCGATTCGGGAAGAGACGATTCTCTATCGTCGCGTCGTCCATCTGTTCGGCCGTTTTCCAGTCAATATTGTTCGCCGAAGCTGCCTGGGCGACGCGCTTCACTGTATTGCGGGATACCCCCGCATTCCTTGCGATATTTCGCTCGCTGAAGCCAAGGTGCTTCAGTCGGAGTATTTCGCGATATTTGGTCATGAGACCTCCATGTAAAAAGTCCGCGGCATCATTGTCGTGGACATTCGCATTATAGAGTTTTCATGACATTTTGTGGATGGCTCTCATCCTCCGGAAGGGTGGCTCCGTATTTTCCGGAAAAGTGGCTCTCTAGTACCGGACTGGTGGCTCAAAGTACGCCGGAATAATCATTTCAAAATTGATTTTTTGAAAAAAGGCGGCTCTATGGCAAGCAAAAAAGCTACACAACTCAGTTTATCTGTGCTCTCTGATGACATTCTTGCAGATGTAACACAAATTGTCCAATATACTAGGGTATTTGCAAGTGCTAAGGTGAATCTTGCTTTGCTTCAACGTAATTGGTTTCTTGGTCGAAGGATTGCTCTGGAAGAAATGCAAGGCAAATCTTTATTGCTTTGTTCAATTTTATACGCTTTTTCCAAAGATTTTCCACGCAGTGAGTGGAAAATCTCAGATGGGTTTGCTTTCTTGGACTCACTACAGAACGTTGCTGCGTGTTGAGGATGAATCTGCTCGAGAATGGTATGCTCAAGAAGCGTTTTCTCAGGCTTGGAGTTCACGAACTTTGGATAGGAATATTTCTACGCAATATTATTATCGTATGCTGGCCTCCCAGAAGAAGTCAAAAACTTTTTCAAGCGAAGTACATGGCGTACATGCCAACTCCGGAGGTTTTGAAAAAAGAAATCGAAAAACAGAAAGAAATTTTTTGGCTTGATGAAAGGAAAATGAGTCTTTCTGATATGCGAGCGGAATATTCGTGCCGTAACGCCTGAGGATAGTCGCCATGGAGAATCGTGTGTCTAAAACTGAAAAATTCCATTTCCTTGGCCATGTTCAATCTCTCAAATAAACGGAATTCTGCGGTTTTCCCGTTATCAATTCAGCTTCCCACGTTCGTCATCTGGCCTTGTTCCTTGTACGGGAGCATGGAATAGCGCACGGCTTTGAGCTCCGGGTTATCCTTCAGCATCTGGGAGAGCGAATACATGGATATTCAAAACGCCTATATGGTCCAGTCCGAAGACAAGGCGTTCATAGGCGTTATGACGGAGATGATGTACCGTTTTTTTGGGGGGAGGAAGCGGGGTGTAGTGCAGTTTATTTTATACTCTCATTTTTACTTTTTCCAAGATACTCGTCTAACAAATTTTCAGTACCTATGACATATATACATTTATCATGCACACTTTTTTTTAAACATCTTTTTAACCAATTTAGGTGGTATGAATGATTTTGAGGTACATGAATGACCGCATAAGTAGATTTTTCACCATGCACCCCATTTAATTGTATTTGCAAGTTTAACCAAGGAGTATCGCCCCTTTTAAATTGATTTTGAGAATCTAAGCGCCAGGTATAAGATCCATTTTTATCACCGAAATGATAATTATCTATACAACGATATAAATTTTCATATTTTTTTAATTCAGACAGTGGGGTACTCGGAGAATCAAACACGTTTGATTTATAACAATAAATTTGTTGTCCTTTCCCGATGTTTCCTATTTCCACATAAGACGAATCAGGTTTCGGTTTTCTTTGACCTTTATGTTTACCACATTGTAGCACAGTCGCCATCAATTGCGAGGTATTTTCAGCACTATTGCTTTGTCTCAAGCCCCCACCATCCACCTTCCTCTGTGTCACCGCCTTCTCCCCCATCACGTCGGCTTCATGTTCCAGCGCGGCGTTGTCGTTCACGGGCATGCCGCCGATGTTTGTGGTGGGAGTTACGCGGCCGGCCATTTGCTGGGTCACGTGCCAGGCTTCGTGCGGGAGGGCGTGTTCCTGGCCGGGAGCCACATGGATGTCGGTGCCTTGGGTGTAGGCGAGCGCCTGCACGGTCGCGGATTTTGGGCTGTTGTAATGCACACGCACATTGTCAAGCGAATAGCCGGAGAGGGACTCGATGCCGTTCTTCAAGTCGTCAGGGAGGCCCGTGTTGTTCGGGCGCGGCGGATTTTCTGCACGCTGCACTGCGGCATTCGCGAGGGAGGCATGACGTTGCAAAGTCGCAGATTGCGACGAAGAATCAACGACTGATTCGGCGGTGTTCGCTGAGGCCTTTTGAATTAAAGAAGATTTAAAAACGTATGTACATTGCACGACTTTTCACCAATTATTCCTCTTAAAAGCTTGAAGTAATTTCATCACGTCTACTTTTTGATAGACCATTCGTATTCTGCACCATATTGATCGCCTGTTGCCGATTAATTTGTTGCAAAATACGAATTCGAATTGGAACACCTCTTACATTAAGAATATAAGAACCATTCTCAAAATAATATCCGTTTCGCAAATAACTCAGCTGCGAATATGTGAACACCAATCCATTGAAGTCAAAACGATCTTTTTTATTCTGAATAGGAATCTGCGCCGCAGAATCAACATAACATGAGTGACCATCATTAGTCAGAATGTAAACACAGGCATTTTGAACACGCTGCGGTGTAAACAATAGCTTATAGAACAATCCCTGATTAGCGATACCTAACGAATAAAAAACAACCTTTCCAACATTTGCTAATCCTTGAGGTACTGGGGTGTTATTGGCGTCCATATTTAAATTAGTATCACCATGACCATGAAGCCTGCGTCCATCTGGACCAGGTACAGGATCCAGCATAGTTAATTCACAATTAATAACATTTGGATTATTGACAAATCTTCTATAAAGTTCTCCAGCCGCAACAGCGCCTCTACTGTGTCCCTTTATTATCAAATGAATAGGACCTCGATTATGAATTGTCATATTTGTAATTTCATCGGCCCCGTTAACCAAATCATCTATACTTGGAGAAGCATCAAGTGCGCCGTTTAAAGACATTGGTCCTGGAAATGAATATTCCAATATGTTATTTCCTTTTATGTTAATAAGAATATCATGCCCAGAAATTTGAAATACCTGCACTCCTTTATTCTGTTTTCCCCATGAGGCATAGCCACTTCCCGCAAAATTTATTTTCAAAACTGTAAATCGGCGTCCTCCGTTATTGACAATGTCGCCTGCACGACCACATTGAATTGGTTGATCACCATTTCCCAACCGTTTTAATTGCGCTATATTCTTTTCACACTTGCATTGCACCGCCTTCTCGCCCATCACATCGGCTTCGTGCTCTAGCCCAGCATTATCGTTCACGGGCATGCCGTTGATATTGGTGGTTGGCGAAACGCGGCCGGCCATTTGCTGGGCAACGTGCCAGGCTTCGTGAGGTAAAGTATGTTCCTGGCCTGGGGCCACATGGATGTCGGTGCCTTGGGTGTAGGCTAGCGCTTGAACGGTGGCGGGCTTAGAACTATTGTAATGTACGCGCACATCGTCCATAGAGAAACCCGAAAGACTCTCGATACCGCTCTTGAGGTTGTCGGGCATTCCCGTAAGGTTCGGGCGGGGTTCCGGAGCACGTTGTACAGAAGCATTCATCAAGTCAGCTTTTCGTTGCAGGCTTTGCGCTTGCGCAGAATTATCCCGTACGGATTCAGCGGTGTTCGCCGAAGCAATTTGTACAGTATCGTTCTTTTGTGCGTATGTGTTTTGCATAAGGAGCTCTTTTTCGTTTATTTATCGCGTATCGCAGTAGTTCCGTTGTTAGCAGCACTCTATGCAGTTTCATTTTTTATAGAATATGAGCATTGTATACTTCTCTCCTACTATTCTTTATGAGGCATCATTATATTTTCTGTCTGTTCAAGTTTCTTTAAAAATTTCTGAATCGTCTCTTCTGTAGTATCAGCCATTGTCAAGCGATCCGTATTGAGAAATCGTTCCTTGTAAAGGGAGTCTGAAATACTTCTTTGGCGTCCACGACTATTTACGATAAACAATTGCCTTTGCTTATTGTTAAAAATATCAATGTAAGAAACATTAAGCAGATAAGCAACTCGAAGATTTCTGAACGACATTTTACCAGAATCCAGTCCCATACCCTGAATTTTGTCATTTACTTTTTTAAAGAATTTATTCAATTCGGATTCATGACACTTTATAAAACCATTTTCATCATCAGAAAGGCATGTTGCATACTTTTTTGATCCTTGAAACAAAAAAGTTGCTGATTTCATTGAAGTCAAGGACTGGTCATGCACAAATCCCTCAAAAAAAGTCAGCATAGGTTTTACTTCTACAAAGTTTAGACCTCGGTATTCTTTTTCGATCTTGACATTCAAGGTATCATTCTTTATGAACGATGTTATTATAGGTTGAGCACTACGTTCTTCATTTGCAAAAGACCTTTTTGATATTTCATTCGAATTAATGGCGGCATAGCACGAAAATACAGCCGTAACGGCACCACATAAAGTAATCAAAAAATTTATAAAGTAATTAAACCGATTCCATTTAATTGATACGAAGTCATAAAATTTTGATTTCATTTTTTATCCTAGTTAATTTTTTTCAACATTTTTTACGGTCTTTTGAGAAAACATCGTTTTAACAATTCATTTTCCCAAAAATCTACACCGCAGAATTCTTTATCAAGTCTTTTAAATAATCTAAAGCCTTCACATTTCCTGTTCCTGCAAATATATTACATGCTTCTTTCAAGTCTACAAGTCCTTGAGACGTTTTTGTCATTTCATGCAACTGGCTCATGGCAAAATCCTTAGTATGCTCATCAATAAAGTCCTGCGCAACTACTGATGCAAAAATGCAGGCTAGATTCATTTTTTCCTCCTAGGAAAATCAGCAGAACGGTACACCTGCAACAAGGTTATAGCGATTACCGTAAGAATGATGATTACAAAACTCCCCCACTGCCCCACTTTACCTACATAATCCATAATGACAGGATCGAAATTGGTGAGAATCAGCGAGGTAAAAAGGGGAGGAATCGCCACTAGAGCAACCAACAAGGCTAAACGTCGGCTAAAATAGTCATTAACCCTACAGATGGCAAAGTAACTAATCAACAGCAAGAAAACTAGGCCATACACGATTGAATTCAGTAAGCGGAAAGCCCAGCGATGTGTACAGAAAAATGCAGCAAAACCACTCTGACGTTTGTGAGCACCATCCTCTTTTTCAAAATTTTCTAGCAAAATGTCGCTCAATCGGCTTTCCATATGGGCAGAATCATTCAAAAGTCCAAAGGGAGCGATTCCCAGGGAATAATAGGCATCATTATAGAACGAAGCATCGTCAGTCAATTGTTCCCACTGCTGATAATCTAGCCATAACATTGGAACTACAGCGTGAAGCACTTCTCGCCGCATATCATTTTTCAGTTGCTGATTCAGGTCACGGTAAATCACCAGTTTACTGCGAGACACTGGTTCATCGCTGAGTACAATCAAATAATTTTTTTGAGTTCCATTGAAATTAGATTTCATCAGTTTTCCAAAAAACTCATAGCTATAGATTCCCTTTTGAGGGGGCACATAGTTGGAGTCTACAGACACATTCTTCTCTTCACCCAAATCAAGCAGATTCATCATCAAGTTGACCATGGCATAGGGATTTTCGCGATTCAATTTGTTCTGCAGGGAGTCAAAGTAATCCTTGAAAATTCTTGTATTTACAGAATCCGTGGGATAATTCTGGAACCAAAGGGAAACTCCATCTCCGCGAAAACCGCCATCACGACCATCAATAGCAAGACAACTCACAAACTGCTGGAACAGGGAATTGACTCTGGTATTTACCAAGGAATCCACCTGTTTGACCAAGTTTCTAAAGAAATCCTGCATTTTGTCCGCATCATGTGAAAGTTCTCCCCACTGGCTCTTTTTAATAATCCAGTCCACCTTTACATTATGCTTGTGAGCCTCATTTACAAAATCACTATAGCCATCCTTATTAAAGAAACTTAGAGATTTCGTGCCAGAAGGCATCTGCAAAACGCCTTTATCGGAAGCCGATATTCCATAGTAGGCAATGCGAGTAATCCCCGAAAAATCGAGCGTATCTCCCCCTTCCTTTGCAAGCCAATAAGGATAAACCGCATATACATTTCCATTTAAATCCTTGTACTGACTGCAGCCACATCCATCTGTTTTCCAAACTACCGGGATTTCATCATTAAAGGAATTGATTTTCTGATAATTGGCCTCTACGGTTTTCTGAAGAAGACTAACATACAGCGAATCAACCAAGTCAAACGAAAAATTCCAGCGGTCATCGGAACAACGATTAGAAATAAAACGACGTTTTAATGTGCGATACCTAAAGCAATCTTTATAGATTCCTACAGTATCCTTATTCATATTTTCACGGAACTTCTTAAAAACGTCCATGCTCGGTTCAACGGAACCAAAGCACATCGATTGAATAGATTCCCTAAATTTGCTCTTGTATTTTAATCTAAATAAATCCTCGACTTCATTCTCCTCCCAAGACACACTTGAAATTTTATCGTAAGGGCCATTCCCTTCATAGCATACCCCTAAAGAAGCTGCCAAGAGGCTCAAGGCATACCTCCGCATCATTACGGAATCTGCAAAAACAATTCCCTGCAAGTCATGCAAAAAACGAGAAACCGCTTTGGAGTAAGAATCTGTTGCAACATGCTTACGAATGAAATTCTTTATGGTATTAATATTCTTTCCATCAAGCCACACAAAATCCACTATGGAATCATCAGGGGTAAGGCCAACGGTTTTACGATGTTTGAGACTCTTGTTTCCCAAGGCAAAATTATTGAGAATTGGATGAAACCGAGGGAACTTCGCCAAGGAAGTTCGCAAAGCTTTATCCAGTTCAAATCGATCCATGTAATAGATTCCCTGCTGACGATCCAAGGAATCAAAGGCCTCTAAGGTATCGTTGGCATTAGGAAGCTTATCGTATTCCATTACCAGAGAATCGGGAACGACGAAATATTCCATTTCGTTTGTAGAGGCTATTACAGTGCCCACAAATAGCAAAACATATATAAACCAATTTCTCATAAAGCTTTTCCTTCTTTCTGTAATTCCTTAGAAAGGCCTTCTTGAATGTCACACTTATTTATGATTTTTCGATTATCCATTAGAGCCGAAAGAGCGGCATAGCGGGCTACATTGGTCAGGGCACCGCCGGCCAGTTCATATTTTTCAGCAAATTCCTTAAAGATTTCTTCCCTATTTTCAACTTGAGTCTTTTCAAAAATATTATTCCATAAGATTAGACGTTCAGCAGGTTCCGGCATGGGGAAATACACGGAACTTTGGAATCTTCGAGAAAACGCCTCATCTATATTTGATTTCAAGTTGCTAGCCAAAATTACAATACCCGGAAAATCCTCTACACGTTGCAGCAGGTATGAAATTTCCTGGTTAGCAGCACGGTCATTGGAATTGCTAGCCTGGGTTCGAGTTCCAAATAAGGAGTCAGCTTCATCAAAGAATAAAATCCATTTACGGCTTTCTGCTTGATCAAAAATGTTAGACAGATTTTTCTCCGTTTCGCCGATGTACTTAGAAACCACCTGCGACAAGTCAACCCGATAAACATCCATGCCGACCTTCTTGCCAATCAATGTCGCCGTCAAGGTTTTTCCAGTTCCCGGAGGACCATAGAACAAAACTCGATAACCACGCTTAAGATTTTTTCGCAAGCCAAAACCATCCAAAATTTCGTCGGAATGGTTAATCCAGGTAATCAGTTGGTCTATTTCACAACGGGTTACGTCTCCAAGAACAAGGTCTTCCCATTGTAAACGGGATGTAATCAGTTTCGCGGGGAAATGGATACTGTAATCAGGTTTATTTTGCACCCCCGTCGTTAAAAATTCCAAATATTCCGAAGATATACGCAATGCAGCCGAATTCTTGGGTTCTCCCGGTTCACCATATTCCAATTGAAGTATACGGTTCGCAGTCAATTTATGATCAGTTTCGAAAAAACGCATCAATTGGATTCTTCGTTCCAGATTATCTCCAGCCAAAAGAAACAAAGCCGTTTCACAAGTGGGCAAAAAACCTGAATGGCTCTTGCTATGCCAACCACCAAATTCAGTATAGGGACGCCCCAATACTTTATTGTTCAAGAAAAATGAGTCTAAAGCCTGGGGGCAAAAATGCGGAAGTAATGAAAGCACAAGAATGAACCTTTCTTCAAAATTCAGTTCATTCTGCAACACCAGCTGAGCATAAGGAGAATCATCATCCAGTTCTGGAGGCAATATAGCCTGCACCTGAATCATTTTACGTTCATCAGCAGCAGCAGAAAAATACTGTTCAAAGCGAGCATCAATAATCTGGCGACACCAACAAATTTCCTTATCTAGAACGGCACTCATTCTACCTCCACGCCACGCTAATCTTAGATTTCATCCAAGATGTTTTAACCATGGAATAACCCCAGGGGAGTTTATCTAGCAGCATATCATAAGCACTAGATGACACCTTAAGCAACAAGCCATCTTCAACGTCTTCAATGCTACCGGAACGAATCAAAAAACTGGTACGTAACCCATCTGCAGAAGTAGAACCTAAAGCTCCCCAATTCTTGACAACTGCATCAAGCAAGCTATTGACAACAGACTTGTCATCATCAGAAAGAATCGGTAATTTTTCGGAATCAAAAGAGCGATCATAACCACAGATAATGTTCATCAGTGAGGCTGGCGTCTTGGGGACTTCATAACTTCCATAAACAGCATACTTTAAAAGAGACAAACCTTTCAATCGGGCGTCTTCAGAAGTAAACGTATTCCCAGATACACAACCCAAACGACCCAATAGCACAGGAATGTAAGGAGCCAATAAAACCAAGCCGGCATCATGAACTACATTCCTAGTTTCCTTAGGAGAAATCTTTTGGGGGGCAGGACGTTCCATCCTTTTAATATTCTGATATACTGAACATGCGATTTGACGAAAATCCAAACCAGGATTTCTCTGCATCATAATTTTGATAATGTATTCCGAGACTGCCAATGGGTCAAACTTTGAATTCGGATTTTTTACAAGCCATTCTTCGGCATAATATTCAAACTCTTTCTCAATATTCATCACTTGATTTATGGGAAGCAAGCGTCTGTAAGTTTCAGAAAGCATATTTAACGTAAGCTGGCTATGTTTCTTAAAAACAACCTTGGATAGGCTCTCCTTTAGAGTCACCGGCAATTTCCCGGAAAAATGTTGCAAGGCATTTTCAGAATCAACCTCTCCCACATCAATCGTAAGGTCATCTATTTCTAATTCACCGTCAAAATCCAGTTCATTTAAAATTTGATCCAATATATCAATCAATGTATTCCGGGCAAAAGAATAGAGAGAACCTTCCAAATTCTGGCAGGTTTGCGAGTCTGCAGCGACAATATTCAATGTCAAATTGTCAATGACGTTCATTTTTCATAAAACCAAGAAGCAGAAATTTTTTCGGGTAACGATTCAGAAAGCCAAATAAAAACAGGAATAAGATGAGCGGGCAATTCTTCTCGCACAAAATCTTCCATACTGTTGCGGGTTTCTTCGCTATAGGTATCAGAATTTCCCCATACAACAAAAATTTTTCCAAAATTTTTATTTAGGTAAATTCCATCCACAATATGATTTTTAACGCCAAGCATTATTTCAAGACGCGTTCCAAAATACTTTCCGCAACGATGCATGTGTAAAGCTGGCAAAGATCTAATGTATTTCACTTTAGCTCGTAACAGATTAACAAATGCCGTCTCTCCTTCGTGTTCATGGATTTTCATGAACAATTCATCAGGATACTCCATGCCATACATAGCGAGCATCTGGTCCAAAATTTTGCAGTACTTCTTTTTACTTGTCTTTAAAACGTCTACAGAAAAAAGATCTGCAAAATCATCTATTTTCGAAAGGAATTTCTTAATCAAAAACTCAACTGGTTCAAGAAACTTCTGTAAGGTTAAAGCATCTTCCCCCTTACGATATATCATAGGGAACTGATCAACAATGGGAGCAAAATTCAAGAAATCTCTCCGTATACCTTCAACAGAAACAACCTGATGTTTAGCAGTCTCTACAACAACCTTTTCTATATCCGAGTCTTCGTCAAGCCAGAGAAACTTCACTGATGAGATATTTTCGCCAAGAAGTCGCCAATCATTCCACAATTCATTAAAAGATTTCAGCAGGGCGATTTCTGCATTTTCCTTTTTAAGTTGGCTATTATCCTTTGCTACAATCATCACTTCGTAACAGCCATCTGTACAATTCAAGAATTCTGTCCGAATCGCGCCCTTCAAATACTTGGAAAAAAAACTGGAGTAATCTTCCGCCGAAACAGGAAAACATTCCTTTACCTGTTCTGCAGTATACAAAGCTTCACGACGCAGATCAATATTTCCATCTTTGGATGTCAAATAATCTTCAATATCAAAATCTGTTTTATAACCCAATTCCGATATAGCAAAGATGATGTTTTCCAAAAGGGTAATACCAGGATCATGGGCATTGAAATCTGTCCATATATTCCCACTCAGCTTTTGAATTAAAGCTAGGGAATCAAGGCGCATAGCCTCGTAATCAAGATCTTGCGCTCCACTTATTTTCGAAATTGTCTTAGCCAAGAGACTGCACCATCATGTTATCAAACCACAATTTTGTCAATCTATAGCGAATCAAGGATCCATTTTTATAGGCACAATGGGTGCGGAGTTGTAATTTAAAGGTATAACGCTCCTCCCCTCTTGCCCAACGAATGTCAATGCGGGACCCTCTACCTCCATAATAAGATTGGGTTTTATTAATAGCCGGCTTTCCATGAAATACGTTCATAGCAATAGCATGTGTCAAAGCAAAACGGCCTTCATTTTCTTGACCACCAACGCCCGCGATAATCTCAAAGGCTTCGCATCCATTCAGTTCTTCCGTAATATCGTGCCACCTACCATCAGCCTCAACTTTAAGTTTATCATTTTCTTTACCAATTCGACCTTCACTACTTATGACACCATTCACGTCCAAGGTACATTCAGGAGTTCTTGTGCCAATACCGACTGCGGTAACCGAAGATGAGCCAACTAATGAAACCACACTATTTGACGACTCTTGAGAAGGTGTGGAAACATGCAAGCTAGAAGCATCCTCTTCAGCACCATTCTTACGAAGCTCCACTTGCCAAAGAGGAGTACCTTCGGTGACATTTTCATAAAAACTCATCAGTTTTCCAGAATCAGTCAACTGAGAAATTTTAAGTCCATTTTCAGGAGTCTTTTCAAAGCCATCTTCTTCGATATTTACAGAAGAATCGATCAAATCATTAAAGTCTTCTTCACACGGCATCTGTCCAGCGCGAAAAAGTGATTTAAGAGCATTTCTACTTAATTGCATTACCTCTCCTTCGAATAATGAAAGTGGAGCCAATTTCCAAGTCCCCAAAGCCAACACTGATGGGTTTAGATTCATTAATTTCGGGAACAATGTTTAAGAAGTGCTTTGCCATCGGAGTAGATACACTCCAGGGACAAAGGCCGCGAAGAATTCCCGATTCAAGTTGCTCAGAATGGTCCACATAAAAATTACAGTCATCTTCGGACGCAATCCTCAAAATGGACAGTTCCTTGATAAACTTTACATATTCCAAATTTTCAATGAACGTTTTCAGGTCATTTTCATTTAAGGACCAACCAAAGAATTTCTGTTGTCCTATCGGATACCAAGGCGAAATAAAACGGTTAATCTGATTGTTTAAATCCAACAGACATTCGCCTTCACCGAAACCATCTCGGAAATCCACAACACAGCGAACTTGCATCCTCTCAAAATACGGATTCAACACACGAATTTTTGCCGATGCCGGGATTTTTTCTTTCAAGAAATTCTTAATATCGTAAAGAATTTTACCTCCAAGACAAGGATCCCAGGAATTACCCTTTGTCTCAACCAATCGGGATACGGGAACAATGGTCACATAGCCAGGAGTCAAAACGCCCTGATTTTCAGGATTCAAACCCGCAAAACATTTGACCATGTGCACTTCCGGGAAATGTTCCAAAATAATGCGCTCATAATCCTTAGGTGAAAGAGCGCGCCCGCGATGATAAAGAAATTCCGCCACACGAGTGCGCATCCGTTCCTTATCTTCGGCCACCCGACCACCAAAAGATTCCGTTATCTGGAAAACTTCAGAAAGGCCTGCTCGGCTTTGCGCAAGTTCAGTAATGGTTTTCGGCTTAATTCTTTCCAATTTTCCGTAAGAATTTCCATCCATGCAACGCTTAACTTCAACCGCATTGGTGTAAACGGAATAAATTCGGCTGCATTGTTTCCAATTTCCTAAGGGTCGCAAACGAATCCAAGCTAGATTACCATACATTAACTTGCCCCCCTGACTCATTTCCTTTGGAAGCTTTAACGCAACAATTCCTGACGTAGTAAAACCAGAAGTTGAATTGTAAAGTACGTTTTCCGCAGGCAAATTCACCCAATTATCATTGCACAAGACGGACCAGGAAAAATCACCGATATCATCGGAAACCACGTAATCAGAATCCCGTTTCAAATGAAAAAAAAGATTTAGTCGCTGAGGAATCTTATTACAGGATATTCCTATCAGAAATGCGCCACCCAGATCATTCAAACCTTTTTTGGGGCTAAAGCCTAGAGGATGTAAGAAGAAAATCGTACTTGATTCCCCATCTTTATTAGAGTGACGGACGCCAAGTTCACATTTTGCTCGATAATTCAATCGCAGATTTTCTAATTCAGGAGTATACGGCTGATTCGGCAACGGCATTCCAGAAACCTTCTTTAAAGCCTTAGCCATCAGGGAATCACAAAGAGCACGAGTATACTCCTGATGCATAAAGGCCGCCTCGGGAGAATACAAGCGCATTCTATATTGAGCCCAGGCACTGCTTGATGCCAAAACCTCTCTAAATGATATATGAAAATCCGAAGACACTCCATTTTTTTGCGAATCAAAAAGATTTGCTAAAATAGGTTTCATATTCGCAGAAGGGTACTGTACACCATTATTAGTACTGCAAAGAGAAACCTTAAAATCAGCCGTATTAGGAACATTTGGATAAAGGCTATACCAAGAAGAGAAATCCCGTGAATTCGGAAGACCGCGCCAAGTTCCATACAAATCTATATCGGTCAAACGTTTACCAAACAACTCATCACTAGCAAAAGCAAATGTATTCCCAACACTGGGCAAAGGACCAAAGGGTTGTAACGGACTAGAAAGCGATAGAGGGCCTAAATCGTTCATTACATCAAATGAACGCAATCCACACACATTCACATCTGCCTGGATTTTCTGTAACTTCAGTAGACGCAGTTGTTTCCAGGGATTATAGGAATTTTGAGGATTAATTTCGATTTTTACAACAGGATGTTCCGTATCAAATAAATCCTGATGAATAACGGAATTATATGGAACAATCGAGGGAACCGATTCCGACAAGACAAAAGACAGGCTAAAGCAATCACTTTCGAAACGAGGATCAAGAATACAGGATTCCAACTGATAGCCTTCAACGCCATACCATCCTTCTTCAGTGGTCAAGTAAATCTTGAATGCAGTCGAGAATGTCTTAAGAAAGAGGTCAGGATCACTACCATACTCCAACAACGAACCTTCAACAGAATCTGGATCAAAGAAGAAGGTCAACTTAACTTTACGACACCCCTCTTTCAAGCGAAGAATCGGAGACGCAAATGCAATTCCAAGACGAGCATTTTGCGCATTTACAGAACGATTTCTGGATCTTGTCAATCCAAACAGCGGATAGGGGGTAATATCATCTCCATCGGCAACCAATTTTGGATCATAAATAGGAATTTCGGTTATAGTTGCCGGGGAATCGTCATGGATAGCAATTGAAAGTAGTCGCGCAACAGAAGCATCATTAATATTTGCGTCCTTAACCGACTCAAATACGATATCCATTCCCGCATCATCAAAACCAGCCAAAAATTTTGTCCCCGCCGGAAGATCACAGCAAGTTCCCACAGCCGGTTGCGGAAAAACAACATGGGCAGAGTCACCTTGGGTGGCCATTTTTTTTTCGCCAAGAATTTTTTCGTAATAAAAATCAACTCGCTTATCCGGTAAAGTATTCAAGCGATTCTTGACACGCAATAGTAAAGATGCGCATGTAGCATAAAGAGCTGTTGCAGGTTCCATATTGCCATCGGCAACACCCTCAACCTTTCTCACAAGGTCATCAACATCTACCGATTCTAGTATTTCAGCAATACCACGCTCTATGCAAACAGCCTTTAATACAGCCAATAGATCCCGTAACGAAGAAACGTCAACGGAATAAAAGCCCTGTTTCAATTCCTTGAAAAGGCGAGTTTCCTGGCTAAGTCCATCGCGAATGTTAAACCTAATTTTTTCCATAAACTACAGGGTCACATCCGTTCCTTCGTTAATATAGAAGGGAAAAACTAAATTGCTTCGTGAATTAGTCATTCGTACAGTGTATTGAATTTCCACATTCACAACGTCATCATCATCAACTTTCGTAATCAAAATTTCATCTACATCAATTCGAGATTCGTTCAGCAGAATGGCCCGCAGTATTTCATCTTTAAGTTGAGCAATAAATTCTTCATCAAAATTTCTATAGCAGAAATCTCGAATACGGCATCCAAAATCAGGATGCATCAAACGTTCTCCAGGATAAGTAAACAGGAGAATACGCAAACTCTCTTCAATATCCTCTTCAGCTACAGACATTTGAACCCCATCCTTTGAAAATGAAAGAGGGTACTTAAATCCACGTCCTAAAAATTCAGCAATACCCAACTCAGCCTCCAATAATAACCGTAGGGCATCCCACAGATATGGCGCCTCCATGAGCAGTTGTATCACCCATACGGGCAGCAGGTTTCTTACCAATCATAACCGTTGCTGACCCCTTGATAATGGTATCGGGAGGTCCAACGCAAACACAGGAATCCCCCATAACAGCCGCGGGCATACCTCCAATTAATACAGTAGGAGCACCGGGGCCTACAACTGGTCCTCCAACATGAGGAACCGGCGGAACGCCAGGAGTTTGCATGGGGCAAGTATGTAAATCTGTAATTCGAGCTGCGGGAGGCATACACATTCCTTAATTAATCATAACCATTGCACCCTTAACGGTCGTCTGTCCCGAAGCGGATATTTCAGCAGATGCATTACCCTTTACGGCGACGCCAACTTGGGCGGTTAAGTTCACATTCATCCCCTCACCTTTCAAATCACCTTTGGAGTTAAGATTTATGCCGCCCTTGGCATCCACATTAAACTTTCCTGTTACATCAAATGTCACGTCTTTAGAAGTTTTAACCTTTACACCACTATCCGAAAGTTCAACGGTATTTGTAGAATCGTCAAGAGAGATTTTCTTTTGATCATCATCAAGAACGAACATTCGGTTTCCGGGCGTTTTTATAGTAATAGATTTCTTCTCTTCGTTAAATTCAACACTCATTTTTTCGCGAGTGAGAAGCATCTTTATGTTATTAGGCTGTTTCAAGGCTTGCGGGGGAACTCGATTGGCGCTATAAAGGCTACCAAGAATCACAGCACTGGAAGGATCCGCATTAAAGAATCCAAGAATCACTTCATCTCCCACTTCCGGAAAAACAAGGCATCCAACGCCATTTGATGCATAAGGGCCGCCTAATCTTGCCCAAACGCCTTCTTCCTGATTCTGCATCAAGGGAATTTTAACCTTGACGCGATTCATCTTGTCAGGATCGTCATTAATCTGAATAACGACACCGGTCAACAACCCACTCACGCCACAATTATATCCAGAGCATGTAGGAGCTTCAACATCAAACTTTTCCACATGCCAAACCTTTTCCATTCCAAAGAAAATTTTAGTACACCACCGTCCCGGCTCCATATGATGCTGAATACCCGACACAAGGGCATTACCGTTAAATCGATCTCCCAAATAATTCAGTTTGACCAAGCCCCCCAATTTTACCTCAAGAGTACCAATGCAAGTTACAGAACCACAAATTCTTGAAAGTTCGTTTTTAAGTTGTTCCGCCTCGGCCCAAGTATCCAATTCAGACTTTTCGACCAGGGAATTAATCTGAAGTAAACGCGTGGGCGCATCAAGGACCTTGGCCATAGTACTGTTATCCAGATTCCCCACACAAGAAAGGCTCTGCAAAGAAGCCTTTCCCGTAATCACATCCTGTTTAGAAACGTCCCAAGCACGGGCTTCTGTCTTTTTTACTTGGTGAGTAGCATCGGCATAGGCATCAAACTCAATAATATCGGTCCCCCAGGTAAGGGAAAGCGAAGGTCCTCCATTGGTTGCAATTTTCTTGATGCTAACGCCATCATTATCATCAATAAGCCAGCAGCCATTGGCCTCAGCCCTAGCCATAACAAAATCCCAATCTGTACAATAGTACTGAAGCAATTCCTTATGATTTACGCCACCAATAGTCGTTGAAGCGTTTATACCATACGTCTTGAAAATATCCCCAACAATGGCATCATCACTCTTATTCAGATAGTTGGCGTTTTTGCGGGAACAGGTCATGGCAATAGCCTTATGACGACATTCGATTTTCGTGTAACTACGACCATCATGAGATGCAAAAATTCCAAGCTTTACAATTATCCCTGTAAAAACCTCATTCATCTTCGTGCCATAGCCAGCCTTTATGGTAATTTCGTTACCGGGCTTAAGGTCATCTCCTTCACACAGGGGGAATTTACCCTCTCGCATATAACCATCATCCACAACAACAACTGCTTTCGCAATGCCATTTATACGATAAATGATATCTGCCGAAATAACAACGAGTGCAGACTGCAGAGATTTACCCTTCGAAAAGACAGCACACTCTACAACACCATCGGCTTTGGAAAATGGAGAATTAGGCATAATACTTAATCAACAAGGGGCGGAAAATACAACTGAGATCCAGGTTTCAGACTTCTAAAATTGGTCAGGTTGTTGGCCTTGGCCACCTGCAAATAAAGGGAAGAATCCTTATAGACTCTAGCACACATCAAAGGAAGAGTATCCCCCACTTTGACCTCTACCAAATGAGTCAAATCCGGAGATTGTTTGTTCTGCCTAGCCAAAAGTTCTCTTATAGTTACATATTGATTGAACTTTAAGGAAACTTCAGCTCGCACAGGCTTTCCAGAACGATTGAACATTTTATATTCAATATTCATGGAACTAAGCCGAGCATACTGCAGAAATTGCCCCCACTGAATCTTTACAATAGGGGGCTCATGTTCAGCACTTATATAATCCGAAACAACCTTTTTCAAGGCGGCAATCATTTCGGGAATATCGTTGCAATTAATAGGCCAATCACATTTAGGAATGGCACCTGTAGCATCTAAAAATATTTTAGGGACAGCAAATAATTCACTATCATAGCCACCAAAACGAACCAATCCATTATAGTACCAAGTTTTGGTATAATTCAGATTCTGCGTCGTGTTTATAGTTTCGGGATTTACCATTACCGAAAATGGATTCACGCCAGAAACGGGAGACTTATCGGGATTGCAAGCCGTCAAAGTGAGCTTAGTTAATTTCATTAGCGATCCCTACTTTCAGAAATAGCATCTTGAACCATGCGTCGACATTCGTTCAACAATTCAGAGCGAAGGGACTCCTCATTTTTCGCCTTATTTTCGCTCTTAGGGGCTACAGATACATTAATACACAGATTTTTAATTTCTAGAGACATAGCTACACAGACGACATGCTTTCGTACTTTAATGAGATTGATTCTATGGCAATTTCATTCTTCATAGCATCCAGTGATCCCAACGACCACTTATATGGATAAGCCCTTATAAAATGCCAAGTCCTCAAAGGCTGTTTTTTTTCATTCAACAACGAAACCAGCACATTCCTTGTTTCGATGCTTATTTCACCATTCATTGAAGCAAAAGTATTCTTGCACCATTCATATATAATGGAATCCTTGTGAACAAAACCTTTCTTTAAAACAAGGTCATCATGCTTACAATGCTTGGGCAAGAAAAAGGAACGTGAATTGTCGCCTCCAGAACGAATTTCTTCACATTCGATAGAAGTGGAAAGTCCTTCAACAACTTGAAAGGATTCCTCCGCACCTCCAATCTTCACTAGGAAATGAAATACAACCGGAAGCGACCATTCAACGTTTTCCATAAAAACCTACAGGATTAGCCGTTAGAAATGGTAAGGCCTTCGTGAACAATTTCGATGCTTTCAACAGCAACTTCATTGCCTTCGGCCTTCAGTTCATAACCAGAAATCTTGGTGGGCCAAGCATTCTTCAAGGTCCAAACCATAGTAGGTGCGCTGGTTTCATCTAGCAAGCTGATCACAATATCAATACGTTTAATGGTATTCTGTTTGATCTGATTAAACCAATCCCAGAACTTGTTATCACCCTTGAAGATACCCTTCTTCATAGTCACATTGCTGTACTTGATGAGACCAGGCATCTTGATTACAGAGAACACAGCGCTGTCGCCTGTACGATACTTGATTTCTTCGGACTGAGCATCCAAACCAGTCACTTCCTGGAAGGACATTTCCTGATCGCCCCACTTTACAGAAAAGTGGAATTTCGGCAAGGGCCAAATGTTTGTACTTTGGGTAGAACCATCTTCTGCCATATTTAATTACCTCCTATTAGGACTTCTGCTGTTGTTGCTGGAAAGTGAGTTCAATAAATTCTGCCGGGCGGAGCAAAGCCACCTTAACGGTGATACGCAGAATTCCTTCAAGAATATCTTCGGCAGTCATAGTTTCGCCAAGACCAACATAGACTTCAAATGCATCGGTCGCACTAGCTCCAGCCAAACCGCCACGACGCCAAATGTTGAAGAGGAAGTTCTGAATCATGCTCTTCATGGTCACCCAAGTATTTGCATTATTGGCTTCGAAAACGAAAGCCTTAGATGCCTGCTTAATGGATTCTTCGAGCATAATCATAGTTCGGCGAACGTTCACATAGCGCCAATCCAGACTATTGCCATCGAGAGTACGGGCGCCCCACACCTTATTGCCATCGCCAATAAAGCTACGGATTGCATTGACTGCCTTACCATTTACAGGAACGTTCAAATCTTCCTGCTGTTCATCGGTCAGGTTAACTGCAGGAGAAATCACGCCATTAATTCCAATATTTGCAGGAGCCTTCCAGACACCAACATTGTTATCGACCATGGTATAAAGACCAGCAATAGCACCAGAAGGAGGAATCAAATTCAACTGCTCACGAACAATATCCATAATGGTGGAATAATTCATGCAAACCACAGAAAGGGTACGATGGAGAGCAAGAACTGCTTCTTCATCGGTCAAATCTACCATAGAAATCTTTGCAATTTCAGCCTTTACAGCTTCAGCCTTTGCAGCGGGTTCCGCAGGAACTGCGGCATTGAGCTGCGCCACCAGAGCATCGAGATTTTCGACATTGGCAAAAGTTACTTCATTAGACTGAACAACACTTGCATTTACCCACGGATAATATGCAGCACCATAATTCAGGAATGAGGTCACCTTTTCGCGAAACTGAGAAATGCATTCATCAGTATCCTTAAAGCCATCAAACACATCGAGAATGGCAAAGCGGTTCTTCATCTTACCACAATGAGCAAGCATTGCATTTTGCACGTTTGCACAAGCATCCGCAGATTCCAGAGAAACTGCTTCAGGAATCACAACGAGAGTGGGTTCCTGTTCCTTTTCAAAAGGAACAATTGCTTCAGTCAAAGCCTTTTCAGAAATTTCTTCGCCATAGGCACCTACAGACATGATGTAGCAGGTTGCACCACCGTTCTGGAAGAACATGCGAATAGCATCAAAAAGACGGAAACGAACCTTAGGAGATTCAACCGCACCATCATCCTTCAAGGTAAAGCGCATCAAAGCGCCTTCACCATAAATGGAACGAAATTCAGCAAAAGAAGTAACACGCTGCGGTTTATTGAAAACAGACTGACCTTTATATTCAGCCTTGGCAGTATAGCCAATGAACGCAGGAATCGCAGTTGCGACTTCTACTACGGAACTAGGAAAGGCGTTCTTTTCTACTAGATAGACGCCCGGTGTTTTGTAAGCAGTAGCCATTTTTAGCTTGAGCTCCTTTTTTGTTAGAGATTAATGAAAGATTCTGCTATTATTTCATAGCCATTATCGTTTAACTCTATTCGCGATAAAGATCTGTAATCCATATTAGGCATGGCCTTCAACAACAATCGAGACGTTTTCTTTGTCTTTAACTGAAATCTTGGCGCATCACCATAAACAATGGGGTATTTATGTCGAGAGATAAACGCAACAGACTTTTCATCCTTGCGATACACATCAAAATCAGATTCATCATTTCCTCTTAACCCATAAATTTTCAAATCATCCAAATCGATGTCGCCCTGAATGTAATAACACCAACGGCAATTCCTTGTCTCTAAAGGGATTTCCAGGATCTCTGTGGTTTCATGATTTTTTGAAATTTGATAGTTTAGAATAAACAGAGGTCTTCTTAATCTCAATTCCTTTTCACACTCATCAAGGGGAATTTCAGAAAAAAACACAGTATTGTCTTTAACCACCACCATAGATATATTGTCAGAACTAGTCTTAAGGTTTGTTACACCATATAGGTTTGAATCCGTCAAAAACACGCCAAACCGCATAGATTCAAGATTATCAAGAGATTCATTCGGTGCTAAAATCTGCAAGTTTCCCAAATTCCGACGCAAAACGATATTACGATGAGCCATTTCATCGGCAGTAACTTCCGTCGGTACAAAGGAAAAACTGGAACAACGTCCTCCGTAATATTCATGCGACACGCTAATATCTGTAAGAAACCGATACGGCATCAAACAATCCCAATCGAAGCATCTTCAGGAAATTGGATAACATAGGGGCTGTAGTAAGAGTACCCTTCTCCAAGAGCAACTGCACGAACTTTGTACAATACAGAAGGAACGTATTTACCTCCTAAAATACTCCAGAGGCTATTTAGTTCTTGTATGCCCATATTTTCCATATCCAGGAACATTTTTTCTAGACCTATAGGCATATCAGGGGAATTAGTTCGATCAAACACGGTATGATCTTGCAAAAATGAAATTGTTTTGGAAAGATACCGCAAAGATTCACTATAATTAGAATTCTTGAAATTCGCAGCAATCATTACATCAAGATTCAAAAATACCTGTTTTGAAGGAACGACATTCCTATACCCGTCAAACGTAGTTGTCGCATTTTTTCGAGCATTACTTTCACTAGAGACATTCACAAGAAATAAATTCAATTTATTTATAGATTGCTCAGACTCTCGGCCATCATTTTCAAACAGCCTTGAGACAACAACCAAATTTTCTTGTAGTGATTGCCTTGTTCGCAGCCGATTATTTAGTCGAGTTGCAAGAAATTGAAGCGTTGCATTAATCATTAGAACAAACTATTTATATTTTTTTGATACAAATTTATAATCGCAATAAAATAACGTCAATCCGCACAAAAATCATCCAAATTGCATAATACATATACACCATATAGTACACATACAACAATCATCAATACGCTGTACAACAAAGTGTAATAAAAATATTTTTTGTTATTTTTAACTTACATTCATTTTTTCATACAAAAAAAAACTACCATCAGGTAGTTTCAAAAATTCAAGCAAACATTTATCCCATACCCCCCCAAAAGTTTTAGGTGACTACCCATTAATCAATCGTGATTCACCTCCCCTTACTTCAAAAGGCAAACGATTCTCACGAATAGAAGACTTAATGAAGATTGTAATCGCTGACGTTACCGAAATTCCAACAGAATCGCAGAATTCCTGAAATTCCTTTTTTGTTTTCTCGTCCAACCTAACGCAAATTGTACTCATTATGCATTAACCCTCTCTTATAAAGAAACCAAATTCAGTGTTTTTATCATCCGAATTTCTGCGCGAAAAATAATATAATACACGAACAAAATCAACACAATTTATACATTTTTTTCAATTCAAAGTAAAACACTTTATTAAGACACTTTATATAAGGTATTACAAAAATACAACAAAAATAATACAATTGCAGACAATGTAAAAAAGAACAAATTCTACAAACTAAAAAAAGACCTGCCCTTTAAGGCAGGTCCTTTTTACACGAAGGGGCTAATAATTAAGTATTAGCGTCAACCCATTCAGCGTTCTTCTTGCAAGCTTCGATAGACTTTTCGAAGGCAGCCATTTCAGCGTCGTTCATCTTCACTTCGAAGATCTTTTCGACACCGTTTGCGCCGATCACGCAGGGAACGCCGCAGTAGAGGCCCTTGCCCTTACCAGCATATTCGCCGTCCAGCTTGACAGCGCAGGTAAGAACGCTCTTCTTGTCCAGGAGGTAAGCTTCAGCCATCTTGATAGCGGAAGTTGCCGGGCTGTAGAATGCAGAGCCGCGGACGAGGAGAGAAACGATTTCGCCACCAGCGTTAGCAGTACGAGCAGCAAGTTCGTCGAACTTTTCCTTGCTCATGAGCTGCGGCAGAGGAATGCCACCGACGGAGACGCAGTCATAGAGGCTGACCATGGTGTCACCGTGACCGCCCATAACGATTGCCTTAACGTCTTCAGCAGAAACGCCCAGTTCCATTGCAACGAAGCAAGCGAGACGAGAAGAGTCCAGAACGCCAGCCATACCGATAACCTTGGAGGAATCGAAGCCGGTCACCTTCTGCATGTTGTAGACCATTGCGTCCAGCGGGTTGGTGATAACGATAACGAATGCGTTGGGAGCGAGTTCCTTGATCTTGAGGCCCACGTCCTTGATAACGCCGCAGTTGATGCCCAGGAGGTCATCACGGCTCATGCCCGGCTTACGGGGAACGCCAGCGGTAACGATAACGACGTCTGCACCAGCGATATCGTCATAGTTGGTAGAACCGGAGAGGTTGCAGGAAGTGCCCATAACGGAGCGGCCTTCCATAATGTCGAGAGCCTTACCCTTCGGCATACCTTCAGTCATCGGAATATCGATGAGGACCACGTCACCCAGCTGCTTCTGAGCGAGGACGAGAGCCATAGTACCACCAATCTGACCAGCACCAACGAGTGCAATCTTCTTTCTTGCCATGATTTACCTTCCTTAATAAGGTGTTGAAAAATTTACGCCATAAATATAGCACATTTAGGAGAAAGGATAAAGGTTAAAGGATAAAGGTTTTGGCAAAAGAAGATAAAAAACACGTTTAGCGGAAAGCGTAAAAGGATAAAGATTAAAGAAAACTCTGTTTTATAACATTGAAAGGGGGCAAACTGCCCCTGGAGGCTCAATTTACTCATCCTTGACACATCGAATAGAGTAGCCATACGTCTTATACTCTTCTGTATCAAGAATTACGTCCGAAGGATAAGAGAAATACATAGTCTTGGCTATAGTCGTAGAGACATCTTCATCCAGCCAGAAATACGCACGCTCGCCCTTGCCTTTAAAATCTGATGAACTGGAATAATACCCTATGGGGAAAACGCCAAAGCCCCAGCGGTCCTTGCCACTTTCGACGCCTGCATAACTTTTCCATCCATAGGATGTCTTCAGGAGAGATGGCGTTGAACCATATTCCGAGAAACCACTCACAAAACCAAGAAGGGTTTTGAACTCATCCAGACTCGGCAAATGCCAACCAGAAGGGCAAGCACCCTTATACGGGCGTTCTATTTTACAACGACTCGATGCGCAAATCGCTTCTGCAGTATCTAAAGCCTGCGCCCAGGTGTAAAGCTTTCCGTAAGAACTGTACTTGATAGAATCGTTATCGTAGAATTTTCCATCTCCGTACGCAAGGTTTTCCGCCATCCAAACCTGGTCTCCCATGGTAACGAATTTATAGGCTCTGCCATCACGCTTGTCTATAAAGCACGTATTCTTGTCGGCCCAGAAGGCCTTAGCCTCAAACCACTTGGTCGAGGAAGCCAATCGATTGGTGGAATAGGACGCACGGAGAGTTTCCTTATCCTTCACAAAGACTTTCTTCTCGAAGTTTTCTTCTCTTACAACCTCGGGATCCTTCGTGAATTCAACGTAACCGATACGTTCCGTACCATCTCCACCAGGAACCGTATACATATCAACCAGTACGCCATAAAAATCAGATTCTGACGAAACCCGGATGGTCACCGCATCGTTTTCGGTAAGGCTTTCATCCACAAGTTTCAGGACAGCCTTGTCAGTAACATCCATATACAGGGAATCACCGAAAGATACCGTTGCGTAAAGAGCAAATCCAGCCTTGGCCATATCCTTTGATACAGTCCCTAACGTTGCGTCTTTATACTGGATAAGAATGGTGTCCTTTTCATCAATGGCCAGAACACCATCATTCTTGAGGCCATTCATAAGGAATTCTCCATAGAAGTAATCCTTATATCTGTAAGCAACAGCGCGGATTTCATCGCCTTTTACCTTACTGGAGATCGTCACCTCTACGGAGTCCTTACCGCAACCTTCGTCATAGACATAGAAATGTCCCTTGGAAGCCTGGTTATATCGATCCGCATCAAACTCCACTCGGCTATCGGCATTTTTCTTCCAGTAGACAGTTACGTTTTCAAATGTCTTTTTTTCATCTTTAAAGGTATATCGCACATCAACTGTCAAAATTTTCGCAGGATCAGAATAGAAGTAGTTATCGTGATTCTTGCCTTCATTCACAACAAAAAAGCTTCCTTTATAAAGGCCACCTGCACCAGCAAGCTTGAGTTTGGCATCATAGGTACCGAAGCCACCCTCATTTTCTGTATAATGGCATTCATAGCCATCATTATAGCACAAAATCATGGATACCTGAATGGTATCCCCTTCGGCATTCTTATCGTTAACGGTAACAATCACTTCGGCACTGTCCCCGTAATACCAAGGTTTATCCAGGGAGATGAAGTCCCGTTCATTCCTGGATGCTAGGATAAAGGCTACATTGCGTTTAATGACTCTTTCTGGATTTTCATCCTTGTAGCTGATAACCACGTTATCCCCATCCTGCACCTTGATCGTCCTGGATCCAGAACTCTTCTGAGCGAAGAACAGAATGGCATAGTAGAAACCGTCCCTAAGTTCTGCAGTCAGCACAATCCCCTTGGAATCAGAGGTACTGGTCACAGTAACTTCAACAGTATCCTTTTTAGCCAGGATATCGTTATCGCTAATACGAATTAACAAGGAATCGGAATAACTCCATACGGTATCGCCAATTTCCACATGTTCGGCCTTATTAAAATCAATACTTGCAGTGGTACCACCATTGTTACCGGTCTGACCATCGGTTCCATTCCAAATCGTTCCTATAAAATCTTTGCCACAGTAAATATCGATTCCCTTTTCGTCATCGCGGTATTCACCAGAACAGCTTAGACCATCCACACCATCCTTGCCGTCAACACCATCTTTGCCGTCTTCGCCGTCGGTTCCATTGACACCGTCCTTGCCATCGGTTCCATTGACACCATCTTTACCGTCGGTTCCATTGACACCATCTTTACCGTCGGTTCCATCTTTTCCGTCGGAGCCATCCTTACCGTCACTTGACTCGTATACGGGAATCTTGCTCACACCATAGGTTTTCCAGTCCCCTTCCAGGCAAAGCAACAATTCGCCCGTACTTGTCACATAGGACATTTCCCCTTCCATGGATTTCTTGCAGGAATCAAGGTCTGATTTTGCAGAAACAACCTTCAATCCTTGACGATTTGGAGAATCGCCCTTCTCCGCGGAGGATCCGTTATCATCCCCGCAGGCCCAAAAACACATAACTGCAACTAGCAGCAAAAATGAATATAAAATTTTTTGCATTTTCATATTTCCCTCTTATTCTATGCAAAATTATAGTAAGATTTTTAAATTTGAGATTGATAATGGAAATACATTACATTCTCATACTGGTAGGCATTAGCTGCATGGGTAGCTTCATCCAGCGGGTCAGCGGTTTCGGGTTCGGCATTTTCGTGATGACAATCCTCCCCCACCTACTGCCCAGTTATGGAGAAGCTACAGCCCTATCGGGTATGTTGGCAGGTTCCATGTCCATCGTCGTGGCCCTGCGAATGAGAAAGTTCATCGTCTGGAAAGAAGTTTTGCCCATCCTGGCCATTTTTGCCGTAGTCAGCTTTTTTGCTGTAGGGGCCGTGGCAAACTTCGATGACAAGATGCTGAAACATGTGCTGGGGGTAATTCTAATTGCCATCAGCATCTACTTCTTCTTTATCAGCGAAAAAATCAAGCTGAAGCCCACCATTTTCGTCCAGGCAGTCCTAGGGATTATTTCTGGAGTCATGGGAGGCCTGTTCGCCATGCAAGGGCCGCCAGCAGCGCTCTACTTTTTGGCATCTTGCGAGACCAAGGAAAAGTACATCGCCCACAGTCAGGTGTATTTCGCCCTAGGGAACCTAATGATGACGTTCTTTAGAGCGACAAACGGATTCGTAACACCTGCAGTAGGAGCCGCCTACGTTTACGGTTTGGCCGCCGTGATTCTTGGAGCTTTTATTGGCGGCAAGGTTTTCAAGAAAATTCCCCACAAGGTGCTAAAGAAAATCGTGTATGCGTATATGGCCGTGAGCGGAATCGTGGCACTAAACGGATGAGAGAGCTGGTAGTAGGTAGTAGGTAGTAGGCAGTAGGCAGTAGACGGGAGGTAGTAGACGGGAGGTATGAGGGCGGAGCCTGCGGCTCCTTTCAGGTAAATAATCGCGCCGATTGCACCTGGCATATTAATTCATATCTACGTCACTAGATCCTTCGACTTCGTCGCTTCGCGACTTCGCTCAGGATGACACGCAGCCCCCCACTCTTCACTCTTCACTATTCACTGTTCACTATTCACTGTTCACTCTTCACTATTCACTGTTAATTATTTACTTTTGCTTCGTATGCGTGCTTTAATTCTTTCTGATATTCATGGTTCTGCAATCGCAGCACGACGGGCATTGTCCTTCTTCGAAAAGTTCGGCTGCGACAAGATTTTCTTGCTGGGAGACACTCTTTATCACGGGCCACGCAACCCGCTGCCCGAAGGACACGGTCCCATGGGAGTTGTGGAAGCGTTGCGACCTTATGCGGATAAGATTGTAGCCGCCCGCGGCAACTGCGATGCCGACGTTGACTTGATGATGCTGGACTTCATCAAGATCGAAGATGAATATGCCGTAGTTGAAGATGGACCCGTGCGCTTGTTCCTAAGCCATGGCCATATTTTTATGCCGGATTGTTTCCCGTCTAACGCACTTTCTCAGCTGGACCCCACCCTTAAAGAAGACTGCCCCATTGACGCCTATCTTTATGGCCATACACACATTTACCAGTTGCAAAGGAACTTCAAGGGCGTGCTCATGGTAAATCCCGGATCAACCAGTCTGCCCAAGGGCGGCAACCCACCCACCTTCGGTTTCTACGATAACGGCAAGTTCAGCATCCACCATCTTGAAACCGGCGAAGAATTAGCTTCCGTCACCTTGTAACGCAGGCTTCACTTGCAGTTCACAAAGACCTTTTGATTCAGGTATTGGAACAACGTCTTTTCTAGGCTATCCAGGGCTTAGTCCTTGATGCAACGGACGGACATGGCGGAGGTTTTCAGACCAACGTAAGATCCGATGAAGTCCTGGTTGCCGTAGTAGAGGTTCCAGTAAGATGCCCTGTTTTCACCGATGATTTCGTGTGAGGTCCAGAAATTGGCTTCATCGCCAACGGACACGTAGAGTCCACGATTGTCGCGATAGCCGGCAGGTTTTGCACCAAAGCCATAACGGTTTGTACCCACAGGGACCTCACCCATATCATCGTCATTCCAGCCGACAATAGTCTTGAGGCTCGTTCCAACACCTTCTTGACCGGCATTCTTCTTGAGCACATAATCATGAAGAATGGCAAAATCCCTCATCGTGGGAAGATGCCACCCTTCGGGGCAAGAATTGGCGGAACTCCACTGATAAAGTCTACCGTAAAGAGTGCAGTTTTCTTCCTGATCGTTGGGACACCAGCTGCCTTCTGTTTCGTAAGCAAGATTACGACGGAACCAGGTCTGACGGCCAATGACAACAATATCGTAGCGCTTACCGTCGCGAAGATCGCAGAATTCGTTCTCACCCACGTCGCTGCAAAGAGCCACCATGGCGGAATCCGGTTCGGTAGGCACAGGCAAAAGGGCCAGGGAATCGACGGCACTGTTATTAGATTTTTTCTGAGACGTAATAAGGGAAATCTTCTTTTTGGAAATAGGCTTCGCCTCGACCTTTGGCGGTGGCACGGGAGCCACGGTATCAACCGCAGGAACCGTATCGACAGGTGTTTCGACAGAATCAACTACTGTATCGGCAGGAGCAGGAACAGTATCAACGGGAACAATAACGACAGTATCCTTGGGGGGCGGTACAGGGTTCGAACGGAGTATGACAGACTCGTCTTTCTTGCATCCAAAAAGGACACTTGCAAGAAATAATGCAAGAATGCACAAAAAAGCCGATGTAAATAGACGAAATAGCTTCAATATTTCCTCGTTTCATCCCATACCACAAGGAAATATAAATACAATTTAACGAAATACGTCATGTCTAACCTTAATTATTACGTCAAAGAGCATTATCTGTTGCGACATTTGCATCATTTTTAAGCTATTATTCAAGTATGAACTACACGCCTTACCGTGACTTGTTAGCAAAATTGTTCCCGAACTACCTAAAAGTGAGGAAACTTCCTCTTAACGGAGGCATGAACTGTCCTAATTTGGACGGTACCAAGGGTTTTTCGGGCTGTTCTTACTGCAACAATCGCAGTTTCAGCCCTGTTTTTGACCAAGCCAAGGTCAGCATCCAGGAACAACTGGAAAAATTCGTGCCGAAACTGAGGGACAAGTACCCCAACGCCGGTATTTTGGCTTATCTGCAGCCTTATACAAATACCCACGCACCCCTGGAACACTTAAAGGGGATTATCGGCCCCATCATCAAGCATCCGGAAATTGCCGGTCTCGCCATCGGAACCCGCCCCGATTGCCTGGAACAGGACAAGGTGGACTACCTGGCGTCTCTAAACAAGAAGAAGCCCATAATCGTGGAAATCGGACTGCAGACAGCCAGCGACTTGACATTGGCTGGCATTAATCGTAGACATACTCTGGCGGAATTCGAAGACGCAGTCACCCGTTGCCAGGCAGCAGGTCTCTGCGTGACGACCCATGTCATCGTAGGCCTCCCCGGCGAAACCATGGACGACTTCAAGCGCACGGCCCAAGTGGTTCGCGACCTGCATCTGGCCGCCGTGAAAATTCACCCCCTGCATATCGTGGTGGGAACAGCCATGGCCGAGGATTACGCCAACGGACAGATTACCCTCCTGACATTCGAGGAATACTGCGACGCCGTTGCAGAAATGATCAAGATTATCGGAACCGAAACAGCCATCGAACGTTTTAGCGGTGAAAGCCCCAGCGAACTGCTGATCGCCCCCAACTGGTGTGGCGAAAGGGACAAGATTATCGCGCTGGTAAATAAAAAACTGGAAGGCTAAAAGACGTTTTATCCCATATGAAGAAAGGCTGCTGTTCAAAAAGAACCGCAGCCTTTTTAAGGTCCATTTCTTAATTAGACCTTCTTGAAAATCAGCGAAGTATTAATACCGCCGAAAGCGAAGTTGTTGGACATAAAGTATTCCACATCCATTTCGCGACCGGAACCGGTAATGTAATCCAGGGGAGCGCATTCCGGATCCACGTTCTTCAAGTTAAGATTGGGGCTGAACCAGCCACGATTCATCATGTTGATGCCAAGCCAGGCTTCAATGCCGCCACAGGCACCGAGGGAGTGACCGATGTAGCTCTTGAGACTGGATAGAGGAACGGCCCGATTCCTGAAGGCACCGTAAGTGGCCCAGCTTTCGGCAATATCTCCATGATGGGTAGCAGTGCCATGACCGTTCACGTAGCCAATGGCTTCGGGAGCAACACCGGAATCCAGAAGAGCAAGTTCCAGGGCATGCTGCATGGTTTCTTTCTTGGGCTGGGTAATGTGGTCGCCATCGGTATTGTGACCGAAGCCCACCAGTTCTGCATAGATGTGCGCGCCACGGGCCTTGGCGTGTTCATATTCTTCAAGCACCAAGGTACCGGCACCTTCGCCAATGACCAGACCGTCACGATCCTTGTCATAGGCGGCAGGAGTCAGTTCCGGAGTATCGTTCTTGACGCTAGTTGCGAACAAGGTATCAAAGACTGCTGATTCTGTAGGATCCAGTTCGTCGGCACCGCCAGCCACCATCACATCCTGCATGCCATACTTAATGGCTTCGTAAGCGTAACCGATAGAAAGGCTTCCGCTGGTGCATGCGGTATTGGTGGTAATCAGACGTCCAGTCATGCCAAAGAACACGCTGATATTCACGGCGCAAGTCTGGGGCATAGAGCGGATATAAGTGGTAGCTGTAATCTTGGAGCAATCGTAGGGAGGATTCAACATGGAGAAGAAATCCATCAGAGGATTGACGCTACCCATAGAAGAACCGTAAGCCACACCCACTCGGCCAGACTTTAAAAGTTCGGTATCGCCAGTGAGGCCAGCCACCTGCATTGCCTTGTCGGCAGAGGCCAAAGCCAGGAGTCCCACGCGACCGGCACCACGGATTTTCTTGCGGGGGTATTCCGGCAAGTCATAAAGAATGGGTGCAGCCAGACGAGTGTTCATCTGGGTATACTTATCCCAATCTTCCATACGGACAATGCGATTCTTCAAAGACTTTAGGCTAGTGAAGATTTCATCCAGTTCCATGCCGAGGGAAGAAATGCAGGAACCACCGGTAACGACAACTCTACGACTCATGCCAAACCTCCATTTACAGAAATTACCTGGCGGGTAATATAGGCTGCTCCATCAGAAAGCAAGAACACAACCGTGGCGGCCACTTCTTCAGGTTTGCCCACACGTTTCATGGGAACTGCCGGCAAGATCATATCCAGAGGGGCATCCTTGATCATTTCTGTTTCAATGATGCCAGGAGCGACGCTATTCACCGTGATGTTACGGCTAGCCAGTTCGGTGGCCAAAGCCTTTGTGGCTCCGATAAGGCCAGCCTTTGATGCGCTGTAGTTTACCTGGCCACGATTACCGATAACGCCAGACACAGAAGAAATGGTCACAATACGTCCACGACGCTTGCGGCACATGGGCATTACAATGGGGAACATCACATTATAAAAACCGTTCAGGTTGGTATCGATCACCTTGTCCCAGAACTCGCCGGTCATGGCAGGGAAAGGCATATCGGCACAGACACCGGCATTGGTCACAACGCCATAATAAACGCCATTTTCGGCAATGTCCTTTTCGATTACTTCCTTGCACTGCTCGCGATTGCTGATATCAAATTGCAGAGTACGAACACAACCGCCATTGGCGCGAATCTTTTCGGCCAAGGCATCAACGGGAGCCGCATTTCGATTGTAATGAGCCACCACGGTGTATCCGGCATTGGCCAAGGCTTCGACAATGGCAAGTCCAATTCCGCCACTGGCTCCAGTAACCAATACACTCTTAGCATTTTCAGTCTTATTATTATCCATTTTACCCTCTACACACTCACAAACCCAAGGACGCCTTGGGATCAGGAACCTCTACGGTATTCAACGTTGCAGCAACGACCTGCTTTCCGTCTACCGAAGCGGATCCATCAAATGTTACCGCCATATCCATGCGGATGGTCTGGCGAACTTTTACCACGACAGTATCCCCCGTCTTAAACACAGGAATATCAGTCTTGAAACTAGACACGCTCATAATAAAACCGACCTTCGGTTTTTCGCCTTTGGAACGTCCATAAATTCCCGACAGAGCGGAAATACTCTGCGCCATATATTCAAAGGCAATCCAGGCGGGCACACCGCCTAGATTTTCATCATAGAACATGCAGTCCTTGCGAATATCAATTTCCGTGGATATGGAAATCTCTTCTAGGCTATAGCTCTGGACTCGGTCCAGAAGAAGCATTTTACCCTTGTGGGGCACAAGTTCACTGACGGAGTCTCTTGTCTTGAATTCTTCAATCATCAGTATTCCTACATCTTAGCCGTTTTCTACAATAAGCGAAACGTTACATCCGCCAAAGGCAAAGGAGTTGCTCATACAATACTTCAACCCGTTGGCAATTTCGCCAGGAGCCACGAGATGAACCGCAGGGAATGCCGGATCCACCACCCCATCATTCAGATGAGCAGGCAACACTCCCCCATTTTTTAGAGACATGCAACAGAACGCAATCTCTAGAGCACCGGCAGCCCCCAGAGAATGACCGGTCAAGGCCTTTGTGGAACTTACCGGGACAGACGCCCCATTTTCTTCGGAGCCGAACACCTTGGCAATGGCCTTGCTTTCCATGGAATCGTTCAACCTGGTTCCAGTACCATGCAGATTCACATAGCCAATCTGATCCGCTGAAATTCCGGCATCTTCAAGAGCGGCATGCATCGCCTGAACAGCACCCATTCCATCGGCCCGGGGTGCCGTAATATGGTCGGCATCGGCACTTTCACCACAACCAATCACCTTCAAGGTCGGCTCTGCACACAGTTCCGGGCAAGGCTCCCTGGTCACCACAAAGAAGGCTGCCGCATCGCCCAGGGTCAGACCTGAACGATTTGCACTAAAAGGATTGGTAGGCTGATCGCTCATCGCTTCTAACGATGCAAACCCGAGAATGACCGGTAACGAGGAAATATCCACCCCGCCCACAATCGCCACGTCACAATGACCGGCATAGAGACTATTTCGGGCAGAAATGAAAGCGCTGGCACTAGATGCACAAGCTGTGGAATGAACAAGAATCGAGCCCTTGATTCCATAACGTTCCGCAATAAACCTTGCGGGGAAATCAGCACGCTGCATATCCAGGACATAACCTTCTGGATACTTGCCCGTTTCTTTAAAACAACGCAATGCCGAAAGGGATGCCTCAGATCCATTATCGCAGGAACCGATAAAAATACCTACGCGGTCTGCACCAAACTTTTCAACGGCTTTCCTGATTGTATCATCCAGTCCGTCGCCATTTATACCAGACAAAGCCGCCTGAGCCAAACGGTTCACGCGATTATCGAACCACTTGTCAGCTACAGGAGGCAAGGTATTCGGATCAATCGATGCAGCCGGCCGCATAACGCCTGCCACATCGTACATGGTAAATTCACCGCGTTCTGCATTATTCAATTTTTCAAGAACTTCATGGTGATTGGCCATGTTACCACCGCCAAGAATGCAGTGGAAGGCAAAGTCATTAATGTATAAAGGACGCTTCATCAGTTTTCGCTAAGGGTAATATGGTAACGGTATTTTCGCAGCTCGTTCACAAGTTCAATTTCGGAACCAGACTTTTTGACAAGAAGGATTGTATTCCCGTCTTCAAGAAGGGTCCGTTCAAAGTCAGCCCCCTCCACCTTCTCACGGAATTCAAAACCAGCCTTTTCAAAATTATTCTTGAGAGCGTCAAAAGGATAAAAACAAACCTGGAAATCCGCCAGCACGTATTCAGCCTTCATCTTTTCGCCATCGATGAAGGAACTGGACAGGGATACAGAATCCTTGGTATAGGTCAATTCTGCAATGGTCGTACCAAAACCGCCAAACAGGTGAATCGAAAGAATGGAATCATTGGCACGAACCCAGGTGTCACCCGAAAAAGAGCTGGTATCGCCATCGGGTTTTGCAAAATGTCCCTCTAGACGCTGAGCCATGTCTATGGAACCAGACATGGCCTGTGTAGGCAGCAATTGTACGGAACGTCCATCGGAATAAAACACCGGGGCTGTTGAATCCGGTTTTACTACAGCCTTATGGCATGCCCCAAAAAACAGGCAACATAGACATGCTGCGGCAATAAAAAAAGCTCTCGGGGTAAGGAATTCCATCGAGAGCAAAGCTAGAAAATTTAAATTCACTCCCCGCTAAAGGGAGACAAAATAAAGCAACAAATAATGCCTAGAAGGGTCGCTAGGCCAAAGGTGGCGACCGGCACAAAACTACTAAAGGCTAGACTGCCAAAAGAAATCAGCGTGGTACAAGCCGAAAGCATAACCGCCAACGTGGTCACCAGATTCCTACGCCCCCCCTCCTTGAAGAATAGGGCATAATCGATACCGATACCAAGGGTAAGAATCACCCCTACAATGGCAAAGAAATTGAAATCGATTCCTGCATACCCAAAAACAGCAGCCAAAAAGAGGCACGCCAGAACAGGTGCGCGAATTATGCGGACTGCCTGACGAATTCTGTATACAAGAACAAGAACCAGGAATACAATTACATAGGCAACAGCTACCAGCAACAGAGACGCATGGGATAGTTTTGTCAGGGTTGCGTTAATATTCGCCATCTTGTTCACGGCATAAACTTTAGGTAGGTCTTGAGTCAGTGCAGCTGCATCAAATTTTAAAGATACGTGCAAAGGTAAAACCGCACTGTAGAATTTCCCGTTCACCTCGCCAATCCACAACATATTCAGAAGGCTCTTGGTAGAAGAGGGGAAACGACTTTCGGGAGTTAAGTAAGCGGGTTCCGTAGCAAGGCTCGCCTTAAAGGCTGAATCGCTGACGATTCCCAGTTCGGACACAAATGACTGCACTGATGGAGCAAGCTGTTGAACAGCAGTCCAAGTTTCCTTCTGCGTTTTTACCGAAGGCAAGAAGCTGCTTGTGGCCAGAAAACCGGATAACAGGGAATCCGTTTGGGCGGACGCCAATTGCAGAGCAAGCGATTCCTCTCGCTGGAGAACCTCTTCAGGAGAATCGCCTTCTACAATGAAATAGTTGGCTGAAATTCCAAGGTTGTTAAGACGGGCGTTTAAAATTTCTGCGGCCTTCAGTTCATCGCTCATGCTATAGAGAGCTCGCATATCCGTATGAACATTCAGCAGGTAAAGTCCCGGAAGCAACGCCACAACAAATACGCCACCTAAAATTTGACGAAGATTGCGACCCGCAGGAAAACGTTCGTATACCTTCAGCACCTTTTGTGGAACGAGGGCTGGCAAACCTCCCTGGCGGCGAGGCTGCGAAATAACCGGGAACAACAAGGTAATTGTCGCAAAGGAACTTGCCAGGCCGATAAGCGAAAACACAGCCATCTGACGCAACAAAGGGAATTCAGCAAATGTGAGGGCAATGTAGCTGAGTTCCGTGGTCATAAATCCCAACAGCAGTCCCTTGAAGATATGCCTGCGAACGTCCTTCACCCCATTCTTCCAGCTGGTAAAGAAATGAATGGCATAATCAATGCTCACGCCAATGACGCTGGTGCCGAAAACAAAAGTGAAAATATGAATCGATCCGAAAATAGCCCAGGTTCCAGCCAAAGCCGTAGCGGCGGCCACGGTAATAGACAAAACAGTAGCCACAAGGGGGAACACGGTTTTAAAGGCTAGCAGAAGAAGCAAAATGATCAAGGCCATGGAAATTCCAGAAATCCAGGCGATTTCGGACTGGGCGTTGCCAGAACTTTCATAACTATGGAAAGGTACGCCAGACTTGGCTACCTTCAGCCCAGGGTAAACCTGCTGCAGGGAATCCAAGGCTTTGTCCAATCGAGAGAGAACATGTCCCTTTGAAGCCATGGACGGTGTTTTTTCTGATAGGACGGCACTCCACATGACGTAATTAACGGGACTTTCCAATAAACCGTTTGCGGAATCCGTTGCGGTAAGCACCCCTTCCTTCAAGGTAAACTTGCCGCCCATCAATGGCGAATTCAGGGTGAAATATTCAAAGCTCTGTTCCCCAAGTAAAAGCGGATCCTGTTCAAGACGATTCAAGTCGGCCAGGGAGAATGCACCATAAACTTTCTGAAGAGCTTCGTTCTTCAAGGTTTCTACATCCCCGGACTTCAACATTTCACGTACAGGAGATCCCTGCAACACATAGCGATTTTCAAATAGAAAATCTCTGTTTTCCTGCATGGCATTTTCATCTACATGCAGACGGATTTCATCAAAAGATTCATCTTTTTCAAAGGACGCGAACAGCGCTTCAGCGGAAGCCTTGGCAATAGAAAAATTCTCGTGCCCCACCAGTACCGAAATATTCCGTATACTGCGAGCGCTCAAGACTTTTTCGGCTGCACTTACATGATGCAATTCATCGGAATCCGGCAACACCGAATAAAGATCGGACTCCACATTCCAGGGAACAGAAATACCGATAATCAAAAGAAGGGCGTGAAGCACAACCCAAATTGAGACACCGATTTTCTTATTCAAACCCATAGAATCACCAAGTTACGGATTATCTCTAAGAGTTTTATAGATCCTGACCGGAACGTTTTCTTCTGCAGAAATTAGCGAATCCATCTGGGATTCACTCATCTGCTTCTGGTCAGAAAGTTCATACACAACAGGGTTGCCTTCCCCGTCGGAAATGCTCATCTTGTCAAGACTTGAGGAGCCTTCAAGAACAATGCTCTCGATAACCTTACGAACAGCTGGTTCGCGAGGCACGAGGCCAATCACCACGTTCTTTCCTGCTTTCTCAAAATACACCGAGAAATTTTTCTCTAGCTCCTGACAGTTGCCAGAAAAGACCGCTTGTATCGTCCTAGAAAATTCGGCAAAGACCGGATTTTCCTGGGAAGAAATTTTCTTGATAGGTCCCTTTCCCGCCTGCTGGAAAATTCCGCTCTGAGTCACCATCATCAAGGAGGCAAAAGGTTTCAGGGTGTTCCACGAAATTCCATACTTGCTGGAAATCATGAAGTTCCCCGTAGAAACGAAATCGCGGTTCAGCTTCTTGATGGACTTCGTCTGTTTGAAGTTTCCATAGACAATTCCATGGGAAGTCATCTGTTCAAGGGCTGCAGTTAATTGCTTGCGGGATCCGTCATTTACAGGATGATCAAAGACTGCGCCCAAAGCAAAAGTCGCGGAAACCATCAAACAAAAAACGGAATAGGCAAACTTGTCCAGGAATTTCATCAGTCTTCCTTATCCAATGCAGTTCTCACCCGATCAACGAAGCAGGCCGGGCAAGTCCAGAGGGATTCCTTCGTATTCATATCCACGGCCATCTGGGTACTTTCAGCCTTTGTCAGCACGGCACCCGTTTCGGCATCCATAAACTTGTAAGCCAGCTTCATACAGACTTCGTATTCAGTCAAGGTTACTTCGCAACGGATTCTCTGCATAAATACCATAGGGCGAATGTACTTCACATGCAGATCTACCACAGGCCAAAGGTAACCGCTGCGGGTCATATCCCTGTAATCATAACCGATTTTACGAAGCAAGGCACAACGGGCCACTTCCATGAACTTCACATAGTTCCCATGCCAAGCCACCTGCATAGAATCCACATCGTAAAATTCAACATTAAATTCGACGGTTTCTTTAATTTTCTTCATTTTAACCTGTCTAGTTTAAACTGCGTAGAATTTCTGACGGATCAGTTCCAAGGTGTTGCGGAGATCACCTTCCAGCTGGCGATCACATTCCAGGGGAGCAAACTTAGAGAAGACCTGATCGTAGGTGTTCTGAAGATTGATCATGCGGTCTGCGGAAATTTCGCCACGTTCAAACCGAATGCGCACAGCCTGGGCAGAGGCCAACAGTACAGCAGCAGCCACCTGTTCAGAAAGTTCCAGAATGCGGATACAGTCACGGGACGCAATTGTACCCATGCTAACCTTATCCTGATTATGACATTCGGTAGATCGGCTAAAGACGCTCATGGGCATTGTCAGGTGCAGCGCTTCTGCGGTCCAGGAAGAGACGCCAATCTGAACAGCCTTGAAACCGTGATTAATATCGTAATCACCCTTAGAGCCAGCCAAGTTCGGCGGCAAGTTGCGATTGAACTTGATGTCTACAATCATGGCCATCTGACGATCCAGAAGATCAGCCACATTGGCCACAATATTCTTCAAGGTATCCATAGCCAGACAGATATGTCCACCATAGAAATGACCGCCGTGGAAAATATTGTGGGTTACCGGATCCACAATGGGATTGTCGTTAGCGCTGTTCAATTCCACTTCAATCAACTGACGCAGCAAATTTTCGGAATCGTAGAAAAGTCCGATAATATGGGGAGCACAGCGAAGAGAATAAGGGTCCTGAATTTTTTCGGGAACCACATTGTTGGCCTCGGCCAGATTCAAGCCATGGCGAATTTTCTTGGCGGCCTTCATCAGCCCCGGATGAGGTTTAACTTCGAAGAGGCGCTTGTAGAAATGGTAGGCATTGCCCTTCATGGCAACAGTAATCAAGGCAGTAATTCGACAAGCCAGGTCAGACAGATACTGGGCACGAGAGAATGCCATGCAGGCCACGGCGTTCATGGCGGCGGTACCATTCATAATGGCGATTGCTTCCTTGGGACGGAACTTGTGAGGGGTAATACCCAGTTCATTCATCACGTCTAGAGATTCACGAACTTCGCCCTTGTACAGCACCTTACGTTCACCGATTACAGCACCGGCCAAATAAGACAGCGGAGTCAAATCGCCGCTGGCGCCCACGGAACCTTCCTGAGGAATCAGAGGAAGAATGTCGTTCTGCAGGAAGGTCATCATGATCTTGAGGAGAGCATAGCTGACACCGGAATAACCCTGTGCCAAGGTATTCATACGCACCACCATGATGGCGCGGGTGGTTTCAGGATCAAAATAGTTTCCCATACCACAACCATGAAAACGAGTCAGGTTAATGGGAAGCTGGTAGTAATGTTCCGGAGGCAGGACCTGAGTACAGGAATCACCGTAACCAGTCGTTACGCCATAGATGCCACCATGTTCAGCCAGAGCCTTATCCAGGAATTCTGCGCCGGCATCAATCATTCTCTGGAAGGCTTCGGAACTATCCAGTTCAACATTGACCTGCTTTTTGGCAATGGCCACCACATCTTCGACGGTCAGTTTTCTGCTACCAACAACTACAGTTTCCATAATCATTCCTCAATCATCAAAAATTTTTCTGTCTGCGGATCAATCTTCCCAGAAGTTGTAAAAGTTATACCACTGGTATGGATGTTTCAAACAGAGTTTTTCCAAAATCGATGTGTATTCCCGCAGCAACAACTTCAGACGTTCAGGGCGTTCCTTACGGGAACATTCTAATGAAGTCTTGGCTCGAATCACATGCATCTCATAAGTGGATTTAATATCGAAATCCTTCTTGCGGATTGCGAACATAAAATAAATCGGGGCGTTCAGAATTCCAGCCAGAGAGAAGGAGCCTTCCGGGAAGTTCGCCTTTTCGCCAAGAAATTCCGTTTCCAGTTTGCGGTCGCGGGAATTGGCAGAGGTTCGGTCCCCGGCAATCACCACCAGATTACCGGCAGCAATCTGATCCTTCATCCAGACGGCGGTATCGACGCCGATATTATTGGCATCAACCACATGATCCATAAGATCGGGATTTAACTCTCGAAGAAGTGCGTTAAACTTTGAGGTACCCGAGAAATCAACGACAGGGAAAACTTCAAAATCCTTCTGGGTATGATATTCATCGTAACCCGTAAGCGAACGGAGCATTTCCATATTGCCTAGATGAGAGCAAAGGAGGAATGCCCCTTCCCCACGATTCAGCTGATCCACCAAGGCATTCAAATCATCGTCTTGTGTTTCGATGTTGTTCAGTTTGATGGCCCCTTTCCAGCCAAGTAGCTTTTCCATCATGGAAAGGGCGAAGGACAAAATGTGTTTATAGGGCCCAAGAAAATCAGGACGTCTTTTTTGAACGCGAGCCAAATGTTCCAGATAAATCCGTGAGCGGGCTCGTACCGGCTTGGCCCCAATCCAAAAGAAAAAACAAATAATCGCCGTGCAGACTTCTACGAGGAACAAAGGCAAATGGCACACAATCCAAAGCATAAAGCGGAAGTGCCAGAGGCTACCTCCAACTTCTTTCACTTCGGACCAATGCTCCGATCTTACCTTTTCGTTTTCCATAAAATGCCTTTGAAAAAATCTACTTCTTCTTAAAAAGTCTGCGAGCAAGAATCATGGGACTGCGAAGGAACATGCCGCAGCACAGCTTAGTGTGCGTTGCAGATATGGCGACATTGTCGTGAAAAACACGGAAGTTGGAAACACCGTCTTCGGGATAGCTAACCTTGATGGGATAGAAGCGCATCTTAAGGCCCTTCCAGGAAAGTTTCACTAGAATCTCAATATCGAAGCCCATTCGGTAATTGCGAATTTTCTTTGCTACGGGCCAGACACTAGCCAGCGGATAAACTCTGAAACCGCACATGGAATCAGGAATTTCCCTGGACATGGTTTCAATGGACACCCAGAAGTTGGTAATCTTGCGCCCCTGCTCGCGAGCCTTGGGAACGGTTTCGTCATACTGGGGGAAGCCGCCAATCAGATCGTCAGGATGCTTTTGCGCGGCCTTCACAAAGAAGGGAATCTTGCCCATGTCATGCTGACCATCCGCATCCACCTGCAACGCGTGGGTAAAGCCAGCCTTTACAGCAGCTTCAAGGCCAGAACAGACAGCCTTGCCCTTGCCACCATTTACGGCGTGGGTCACAAGAATGGTATTGGGAACTTCACTAGCAATCTGTTCCAGAATCTGATGCCCTTCGGGCGCATTACCATCGTCCACAAGAACAACCGGTATGCCATAAGAAGCCAGCACATCCACCACATGACGGGACGCCGCCTCATGACGGTATACAGGAACGACCGCACAAATCTTAATATCAGTCAAACTAGCCATTCAAGCCACCTACATTCATAGTGAAGGAGCCATTTGACAAGGTCTTTTCGCCCAATTCATCGGTATAGTTAAAGGAAACCTTTCCTGCTTCCTCATCATAGGAAATTTTCACATTCACCGGCGTATCCGGGAAAATGGGATTTGCAAATTTCGTTCGATGAATCTTTGAAAGTTCCTTGGGAACATCCAGGAAATTACGGGCCAACTTAAGAACCATGTCAACCTGCACCACGGCGGGAAGCAACTTGAACTCCGGGAAATGTCCGTCGTAATAATCACTTGTCGCAGGGAAAATCAGCTTGGCGGTCAGCACGCCCGTCTCCCGACGGAATTTCAAAATTCTGAAATTGGGACTTTCAGCTAAACCAAAGAGCGCCTGCACATCACGCATGCGGATCTTGCCTTCGGTATTCTGAGGCAATTCTTCTAGATAGCGCCACTTCTTGGGAGACACCGTATTTTCGATGAACTTGACCAGGTAATCGTGGAAGAAATTATTCATCTGAAGTTTGGTGGAGCCCGCAAACTTTTCACGGCCTTCGGCATTCAGCACAATGGCTGCAGCCAAGTACTGACGCTTGCCCACCATGGGAACCACACGCACATCCTGCACCAGCCCCGTCTGCTTCAAGCGGTTTTCGACTTCGGGCAGGGAGATTCGCTTTTCTTCAATCTTTACGATAGAATCGGAACGTCCCTTCAAGAGGAATCGACCGTCATCGTAAATATCTACCAGATCGCCTGTGGTAAAACCATCCGGTTCCAGGATGTAGCTGGACTTGATGTTCAGACAATCATTTTCGCCCAGACTCATCTTGCAGACTTCAAAGGGTGTCCACACAGGGCCATTCTTAGACTGTCGATAGGCAATGCCACCTGTTTCTGTACTGCCATAGATTTCCATGGTCCAGTAGCCAGTCAGTTCGCAAGCCCTTTCGGCAACTTCCTTAGGCAAGGGACCACCGGAAGAATAAATGATGGGAGCGCACTTAAAATCGAAAGGCTTGTCGCTATCGGCGGCCAGGCGTTTCAAGTATGCAGGGCTTGATGCAATGACAGCCTTTTCATTTACGAGGCCGGCAAGTTCCTGAGGGAAGTCGATTCGGCGTCTACGGAAAGGCAGTCCTGTGGCGATAGGCAAAAGTACCGAGAACAGCAAACCATAAATATGATGATGGTTGACCGTACTATAGACCTTGTGGTCTACCCAGTCATTACCAAAGACCTTCACCAGTTCAAACAGTTCGTTCTCAAATTGCAGGAACAGCTTGAATACGGCCTTAGGTTCGCCAGTGGTGCCTGAAGTGTACATGACCATTTCGGCCTTGGACTTATCAAACTTCCCAAATTTCAGGTTTGCGGTATCGGAAGTTTCGCCCTTCAGGATATCCTGAATCAGGGAAGCCCCATCGGCCGCCGTACCAAACGGTTCGTCGGTAATAAACCCATATTCAGGCTTCTTGATTTCCTTGATGAAGGCATCCTGGCGATTGGCAGTCACGAGAGCCTTACGGCCACTCTGCAACATGGCAAGCAGGGCCACCACAAAGAAATAGGAGTCTTCGCAATGCAAAATCCAGGGGCAATTATCCCGGGATTCCAAGAAGGAACGAACCTTGGAAACGTCACTTGTAAAGTCAGACCATGTCTTTACGCTTTCACCATCAAAACTGACAACAGCCCCTTCGGGGCGGGAATTCAATTCCAAGTCGCAAACAGGAACATAGGATTGCAATTTACTCTGCATAATCTTTCGGATCAAAAATTCAACGGCAAAAAATACACCGATTAAAATGTAGGAAAAAAGCCCGTTGTACAAGGACCACAAACGGTCAGAACCAACGAACACGGTGGTTGCAGACACACAGGCGTTCGCCACAAAGAAGATGCACCAGGCAAAAGTCACCCTGTCGCAGTACCGTTCCACATAATTCCTGCTTGGCGAAGTCTTGATAGTCTTATCGCCCAGGTTGGCCATGCGGAATACGAAACTAGGCTTTTTCCATAGGGTAAAGCCAAAAAAGGCGAGCAAGCTCAAGTTCACCAACACGGGGTAGAACTTCAGGAACAAAATGTTGTCTGCAAAAAAGGAGACTACCCCACAGACTAGGATCAGCACAACGAGAACCGCTGCCTTTATGGAATTCGCGCGGCCGAGTTCCCCTGCCCCACGGTTGCGGGTAAAATTGAGGAACTGATAAAAGGCAAGCGCCAAGAGCAAAATGCTCAAGCGCCTAGGAGAAAGTCCCCAGAACTCCATCCCGCAAAAGACGAGTACTGGGTACAGAACAGAGATTGCGGTAAAGAAGACCTTTCCCGCTATAGATTTCATTATTTGGATTCCGCAGTCTGGATCAGGTTGTAGATGGCATCCACCACATCCTGAAGGGTACGCACGGTCTTGAACACTTCCGGATCGATATTGCGAGGCAGGAAGGACTTCAACTTCACAATCAGGTCCACAGCATCGATGCTATCCAGTTCCAGGTCTTCGTAAAGACGAGCCTCGGGCGTAAGCTTGGCCTCATCCATTTCGAATTCTTCGATGAGGGCGGTCTTGATCTTATCAAAAATTTCCTGTTTTTCCATTTGTGTACCTTTAAGCCCTTATGCGTCAGTGTGCTTGGAAATGTATGCGGCAAGAGCATCCACAGAGGCGAAATGCTTCTTGGTTTCTTCGTTAGCCACAGTGAAGGTCACGCCAAAATTTTCCTTGATGGCAATACCCAATTCCAGAGCGTCGATGGAATCAAGACCGAGACCTTCACCCTTTTCGTTTTTACCAAAAATGGGAGCCGCATCAACAATGTCGGCCGGAGTGATATCTTCCAGTTCCAGTGATTCGATCAGCACTTCCTTAATGCGGGTGTTCAGATCAGACATGAGACCTCCAAATGTTTATATACATGACAACCGAGTCAAGAGTTACAAAAATACGATCAGGCAATATAGAAAAAATTATATTTGAAACTGCTTTACACCCCTCTAAAAAGGTTTCGGAGAGTGGAACATGTTTGACTTTTATATTAACGACAATATTGACGCTGTAAACGCCAAGTTCGAAGCTCAGAAGATTGCGTTTGCCCCCCTTAGTTTCCAGGCCGCCCGCGCCCTGCGCAACCTGGGAATCCTGGATGAAATTAGCAACGCCCGCAAAAAGGGAATCAAGATTTCCGAACTATCCCAGAAGTTGAACATTTCTCTCTATGGAATCGGCGTACTGGTAGAAATGGGACTTGGCATGGGAGCTATCAAGGTCCACAAGGATTCTGATGACGATGACCTGCGCCTTACCCTAGGCAAGATCGGCTTTTTCCTCATGAAAGATGAAATGACCCAGGTAAACATGGACTTTTCCCAGGACATCTGCTACCGCGGTGCCGAAAATCTGGAAGAATCCATCCTGAAAGGCAAGCCCGCAGGACTCCCCCACCTGGGACCGTGGAAAACTGTTTACGAAGGTCTTTCCCAGCTGACCGAACAAGAAAAGAAGAGCTGGTTCGGCTTTGACCATTTCTACTCTGATTTGGCCTTCCCCGAAGCCCTGCCCATCGTTTTCGAGAAACCCGTTGGACGTCTCTTTGACATCGGAGGCAATACTGCCAAGTGGGCCATTTCCTGCTGCAAATACAACGCAGACGTAAAAGTTTCCATTATCGATCTTCCGGGCCAGACCGCCGTTGCCGAAAAGAATGCTGCCGCAGCGGGTTTTGCCGAACGCATCAATACGCTCCCCTGCAATGTGCTGGACGAAACCACCGCTTTCCCCACCGGAGCCAATGCGGTATGGATGAGCCAATTCCTGGACTGTTTCTCTCTGGAAGAAATCACCAAGATTTTGACAAAGATCCGTAAGGCTGCAGCCCCCGATACAGACGTCTACGTTCTGGAACCCCTTTGGGACAAGCAGCGATTCGAAGCAGCAGCATATTCCCTTCAGGCGACATCACTGTACTTCACCTGCATCGCCAACGGCAACAGCAAAATGTACCGTTACGAAGAACTGAAAAAGGCAATCGAGGTTGCCGGTTTCGAGCTTAAGGAAGCGCACCACAACGTTGGCCCCAATGCTTATTCCCTTCTTCGTTTCCGTATCAAGTAAGACGCTCTTTTTGTAAGGAATCTTATGACAAAGAACGTTTATATCCAGCGACTGGCAAGTTTCATTCCCAACGACGCCCAACCCAAGCCTGACGTATCTTTCGTCCCGATGCTTACCCGCCGTCGCCTAACCTATGTTTCCCGCATGGTCGTTCTCGTAAGCGATATGGTATCCAAGGATAGCGAAGGCAACAAGTTGCCTCCTTGCAAGGTGACGTTCGCCTCTCAGTTTGGCGAAATCACCCAGCAGCTCAAAATATCCCAGGCGCTAATTGATACGGGCGCGGTTTCTCCGGCCCATTTTAGCCTTTCGGTATTTAACGCCTCTGTCGCAAACGCAACCATTCTCGAAAACAACACCGCAGGCTACTCAGCCGTCTTCTCGGGAAAGGAATCCTTTACCTCGGGCCTCACGGATTGCCTCGCCGCCTTGCAAAATTGCGACGACGCTACGGAACGAACCTTCATCTTTGCAGACGAACTAATTCCCGAAACTTACGCACCCGTGGCAGGAGTCCCCTACCCCAATGCCGTTTGCGGTCTCGCCCTCCGACTCACCACCGACGAGGCTAAGGCCGACAAGGCCTACAAGGGAATCAACCTGAATTCTCAGTTGGAGTACCTCAAGATGCTTCAGGGGAATTTTGACACCGCGGCAGAACAGGCCATCGCTTTCCTGAGCGCCCTAGAAATGCAGAAGCAACCCGTATTCTAGACTCTATGCAGAAGATTATCTACATCTACCGAATTGCAGTAAAACTTTTCAGTTTTGCATTTTTTGGTTTATGCAGTCTAGGATTGGCCCTTGGGCTTTTCCCCATTATGCATGTCTTGGCCGGATTCTCCGAAAAAAAGTTTAAGGCCATTGCCCGACGTTTCAACCATTGGTATTTCAAAGTTTTCGTAAACGTCATGAAGACCATTCGGTGCATCAGCGTAAACGTCGAAAACAAGGAACAACTTTCGAATATCAAGTCCAAGGTGGTTATCGCCAACCACCCATCCCTACTGGATGTGGTCATATTATTTTCGCTGATACCCAACGCAGACTGTATTGTCAAGGGTTCACTCATCGAAAACAAGTTCATCTCCTTGATCGTACGCAACCTTTACATTCCAAACACAATTCCTTTTGACGAACAGATGGAACGGGCAAGGCAATCCATGGAGGAAGGCAATAACCTGATCATCTTCCCCGAAGGAACCCGTTCTAGGCCAGGTCAACCCTGGGAATTCAAGAAGGGAGCCGCACGTTTCGCCCTATACTCCGAAAACGATGTCGTACCCATATTTTTCGGCGGAAACGAAAAGATTGGACTCCGGAAGTGTGATAAACTTTTGCAGTACCACCCCACGGAACGCTACCAGTACAACCTTAAAGTTCTACCCCAGATATCTGCGGCACCATACAAAGGTGTACCTATGACGAAGAGTGCCATTAAACTCACCGAAAAAATGAAGATGGCGCTTGAACAGGAACTTTCAAATGTCTAACTTTGGTATTATGAAAAAAACAGTCGCATTTCTTGTTTTGGGAACGTCAGTTCTCATGCTCACCTCATGTGGTGGCGGTAAATTCCAAAAGTTCCAAACTTCAGAACAGATGAACACTCCTTTTAACTGCTCGGGCCTCCACATGCGAAATGCCCAGTGGCATTTTGTGGATGATTTTGGTCAAACCGTAGATGCCATCGGAACCTGCAAGAAGGGAATGAAACACGGAAATTTCAAGTTTTCCATCAACGGCACGGTTGTAGCCAAGACTAAGTACAACAAGGACATTGAAATCAAGTCCGTATGTATGCTGGATCCCAAAAATTCCGTTAGCTTAGCTTCCTGCATGGAACAAACCGCAAAAAATAACATCGCAAACATAGAGCCTGTTGACGCAGAAGACGACAGCGACTTTTTAGACGAAGAATAATTCAAAGAGAGACGTTATATGTCAATGAATACAAAGACCGTTAAGGCCCCCAAGGCTGAAAAGAAAACCTCTGGCAAGTCCGGCACCCAGACCAACATGTGGACCGGCCGTTTCGCTAGCGGCATGGCACAGTCCATGGTTGACCTCTCCTTCAGCCTCCACTTCGACTCCGAACTGATTGAAGAAGATATCGAAGGCAGCATCGGTCACGGCAAGGGTCTGGTAGAATCCGGCGTTTTGACCAAGGCTGAATACAAGAAAATTTGCGACGGTCTCAAGACCATTCTCGATGACTATCATGCAGGCAAGAACCTGTGGCAGCCTTCCGACGAAGACATTCACATGGCAGTGGAACGCGTTCTCACCGAACGTATCGGCGCTCTGGGCAAGAAGATCCACACCGGCCGTAGCCGCAATGACCAGGTCTGCACCGACTTCAAGCTTTACATGCGTCACCGCGCCGCAGAAATTCGCGCTTTGGAAGTGGAACTGATGGACGTCGTTCTGGACCTTTCCAAGAAGTACTTCGGCAAGCTGATGCCGGGCTACACCCATCTGCAGCAGGCACAGCCCATCTACTTCAGCCATTATCTGATGAGCATGTTCTTTGCCGTTTCCCGCGACGTGAAGCGCTTGGACAACTTCCTGGAACTGCACTCCCAGCTGCCCCTGGGTAGCGGCGCCATGGCTGGTTCCGCATTCCCCTACCAGCGCGCATTGGTTGCAAAGGAACTTGGCTTCAAGGATGTGAGCCCCAACTCCATCGACGCCGTAAGCCATCGCGACATGATGCTGGAATTCAACGCCGACCTCGCCATCATCGCAAACACCATGAGCCGTTACGCCGAAGATTTCGTAAACTGGAGCACCAGCGAATTCGGCTTCCTCACTTTGCACGATGCATTCAGCAGTGGCTCTTCCATGATGCCCCAGAAGAAGAACCCGGACTCCATGGAACTGATCCGCGGTAAGTCCGGCCGTATGCTGGGTAACTTCAGCGCCATGTACACTCTGGTGAAGGGCGCCCCCCTCTCCTACAGCCGCGACCTGCAGGAAGACAAGGAACCGGTATTCGACAGCGTCCACAACGTAAAGGTGATCCTCCGCGTCATGAAGGAAGCTCTGGAAACCGCACGCTTCAACTTCGACAAGATGCAGGCCAAGATGCTGCCGGCGCTGCTGGCTACCGACCTGGCAGACTTGCTGGTGGAAGCAGGCGTTCCCTTCCGCGACGCACATCACGTTGTGGGTAGCCTGGTTGGCGAAGCCGCTCGCAGCGGCAAGGAATTCACCGAACTGTCCGACGAATCCTGGGCAGCCGCCGGCGTTCCCGACGTGCAGAAGATGAAGAAGACCCTCACCTTCGAATACAGCGTCAGCCGCCGTAACATCGAAGGCGGTACCGGTCCCAAGTCCGTGAAGCAGCAGTTCGCAAAGGCCGAAGCTCTTCTTAAAAAGTTTAAGGCAAGCGTAGCAAAGAAGCGCTAGTGCTTCTTTATTACCGAGCCGCCAACTTCTGCACTGCGAATCGGTGCCAAAAGTTCCGCAAGGATTAATGCTAGATTCTACACCCCTTACGGGGTTCAGGATGACACGCGAACGGAAACGTTCCCTAGTACAATTGAAAAACCGCAGCCAATCTGGTTGCGGTTTCTTTTTTATAGTTTGCTTTTTCTCTTTAAAGATTCATAGACTTTACGCAACGTACAGAGTAAGCGATCTTCTCTTCACGGGAAACTGTTTCAAATGTATCGCTGGTATAACGGAACCAGATCACTTCCTTGAGATTTCCGTTAGGTTGCATCCAGAAGTAGGCACTTGTACTCAAGTCAATAAAGTCCCCCGATTCGTAGCCTCCTGCAGGATAACGTTAAACCCAAAGAGATCATCACCGTTATTATCATCCTTCCAATCAGTCGTAGATTTTAAATAGTATGCATTGGAAGTTTCGAATCCCGCGTCTGACTTATCCCACAAAAGGTACACAGTCGCCATAGACGGAAGTTCCCAGCCTTCGGGGCAAACGTTGCTAGCCGCTTCATAGGTGTAAAGACGGCCATACTTCTTGCAGTTCTTTTCGTCATCCTTATAGCAATAGCTGCCATCCACATTGGCGTTCATATTTTCGGCAAAAATGGAATATACTTTCTAGAAAAAAAATGGACTGTAAAAGCCCATTTTTCAATAAAACTACTTCTTATCCTGCGGAACCAGGCGTTCCACGATGCGGAAGAGGTCGTTATAGATTTCCAGGAAGTCTTCTACCCAGATGGGGTCGCGTTCGCCCACCACATGGAAGGTTTCTTCCAAAGTATGACGGGCATTGTAAGGACCAACCAGGCTGCCCGTAGGAATGGAAACATTCCCCTGATAGGCGGACTTGGCCACGATGCGGGCACGATAGCTTCGGCGCAAACGGGAAATCAGGGCGGCACGGAGGGCCAGCAGTTCATCGTGAGCCAGCAGGAATTCACCAGCCTTGATCCAGGCTTCAACCTGAGTCAGGCGGCGCAAGGTGGCGTCACGTTCCGTTGCGGGAATCAACTGGCGCTTAGTAGAAAGAGTCTGCTTGATTCTTTCGGAAATCTGGGACAGCAGAGATTCATTCCAGATGAGCAAGGGGCTTTCGGCAAATCGGTTGTCGGTCTCCACCTTGGGCGTATGGGTCGCAATCCAGCGGTCCAGCTTTTCGGCCACCATGCCTGCTTCGGGCAGACGGTCAACGGCGATATACTCACCGGCACGATTCAGCAGGTTGTCGGCATAAACCATACGCCAATGCGGCAGCTTTCCGGTCTTGCGGATAGCATCTACACTCTGTCGTAAAGATTCCAAACGGTCCTGCATAAAAATCCTTCAGTATCAAGCCTTACTGCTTCTTATCCATCATCTGGAGCGGGGTCACGCCAATTTCTACGCGGCGGTTCAGTCGGCGATGTTCTTCGGTATCGTTAGGATACTTGGGCTGGTGTTCGCCAAAGCCTGCGGCAAAAAGACGATCCGGGGGGAATCCCTGGGCAATCAAGGTCTTCACCACATTCACTGCACGTTCCGTAGAAAGATTCCAGTTGGTATAAGTATTGGATTTGATGGGAATGTCATCAGTAAAACCGCTAACCATGATTACATCCGTAGAATCCAGTGCGTCAAGAAGGCCCTTGCTGATTCCCTTAATCACGCCCACACCTTCGTTGGTCAGGTCGGCACCATTCACCGGGAAAAGGAAGGATGCCTGAATCTGGATCTTACCCCCTTCCAGGGCAATAAGGCCAGCCTCGATAGAGGTCTGCAAACTCTTGGAAAGAAGGGCGTTACGTTCAGCGGCAATCTTGCGCATTTCTTCCTGACAGCTCAGCACTTCCTCTTCGGTACGGGTAAGGTCTTCGGCCTTCTGTTCCTTGAGGGTCGCCATGGCCACAAAAGCCAAGATGAACAACGACACCAGGGCAACGCCCAAGTCCGTGTAGGCCATCCAGGGATTGCTGTTTTCGTCTCGCTTGAAACGCATAGATTATTCCTCGACCTTGTTCTCTTCGGAAGAGGCGGATGCAACAGAGTAAGAGCCCGGACGCTGAGTCTGTTCCAGAACTTCCAACAGGATTTCCTGAGTTTTGACCGCATTTTCCATAAGCACTTCGCTGGCACGTTCGTGGAAGGCTTCCAGAGACTGATTCAGATGTTCGATGAAGTTTTCTTCTTCGTCGCGTTCTGCAGTATCGCCGCTGAGCTTTTCAAGAATGGTTTCAAGACCAGCGCGGAGCATTTCAAGGTTGGCGCTCAGTTCAGACTGGTTGACTCGCATGAGTTCTGCCGTTTCTACGATGTTGCCGCCAAGAGCGTCGGTTGCTTCCTTTTCCTTGACAACGCGTTCGTCGATGCTGACGGTAAGAGCCTTCTGGGCTTCGAGCAGAGTTGCAGAAGTTTCGGAAAGTTTCTGGAAGGCGCCCAGGATATCGCTGGAGAGGCCAGCCAGCTTTTCGGAAACAGAAGCGGAAAGTTCTGCAGAACCGGCCTGAGCCTTTTCGGCCACCTGAAGGGCAACGTTCTTGAGAGTTTCAAGACCATCGCGCTGGGCATCCACATTGGCATTGGTACGTTCTTCCAGGCGCTGCATGAATTCATTCCACTGTTCGTTGGACTGCTTGACCTGTTCAGAAATGGAATCTGCAATGCTGTTGGAAGTATCGGCCAGAGAACTCTGGGCAGATTCGCTAACCTTATAAAGGCCATCATAAACGCTGCCAGAAACATCGCTCAGGGCAGACTTCACATCGTCAGCCACACTGTTAAGGCCAGCCTTCACGCCGCTGGCAATATCGCCAAGACCAGAATCCAGTGCAGAAGAAAGGCCGTTCAGCTGATCTTCAAGCTTAGACGGAATAGATTCCACAGAAGCAGACAGAGCCTTCACGCTGTTTTCCATGGGAGCAAATGCAGTAGAAATAGAAGCGCTAACAGAGCTACCCAGATCCTTGACGGATTCGTTCATGCCGCTCATGGCAGAAGCCAGAGATTCATTCAAAGTCTTCACGGAAGCAGACATTTCTGCAGAAACCTTTTCTACAGAGGCGTTCACGTTAGCAGAAACCTTGGCCACGGAATCAGAAACATTCTGGTTCATCATGGTGGTGGCGGCGGTCAGTTCCTCGCCCACCTTAGCCACAATACCACCCAGGCCATCCTGCACAGCAGAAGTCACCTTGGCCAGATTCTTTTCCACAGCGTCAAACAGACGTTCCAGTTCATTCTTGTTCTGTTCCAGTTCGTCACCGGTTTCGCCCTGAAGATTCAAAGTCATGGTATCCAGGCGGGCCATAAAGGAATCGCGGGCATTGAGCAACAGGGAGCGGCTAGTATTCAAAATCAAGGCGGCAAACAAACCACAAAGGCTAGTACCGAAAATACCCTTCATACCCTGGAACAAAAGCTGGATAGTATCCAAAGTTCCCTGGGTGGTAGAATTGTCGATGGCACCACCGGCTGTGGCCACGGAATACATCAAACCGAAGAAGGTTCCCATAAGGCCCAGCAGAATAACGGTACCGCCAGCGCTACGGGGAACGTTAATGCCCACATTGCTGTTGAGCACTTCGAAAGCGATGGGAGAATCCAGACGAATCCTTTTTGCCATCAGGCGGTTGGCCAGCTGAATGCGGTTAGCCACAACACCTTCGCCAGACACACTGTAAGAACCGCGGCTTTCGCATTCGTCTAGCACCAGGTTTTCAGCTTCGATCAAGTTCAACTTCTTAAGAGCCAGAAGCTGTTCCATCACGAACACGACAAAGATTGCGCCCATGATCACCCAGCCAAACAGCGGAGCGCCAAAGTACAATGCGCCTGCCACCAAAACGACAAGGCCCACAATGGTGAGTAATAAGATGGAACTAAATGCACTCTTCATTTTTTACCTGCATTTCATTAAGCCTTAAAAGAGGCCTGGGTTTCAAACAAATTCATCTGACCGCGGTTGAATCCGCGAAGGAACATAGCCCACTTGCTCTGGTACCACTCGATTACCTGAATGGTAAGTCCGCGGGCATAATCACAAAAATCATCGGTAAAGGCCAGGAAGCCATTTTCGTATGCGTAATGAGGATTCCAGTAACGACCTACATTACGGGCACAGGAAGCGGCAGAACTGTAGTAATGAGTATTACCCTTGGTAGCAAAGGCCGCAGCAAAACGCTTCTTGGCCAGGGCGTTCAAGGAACTGCGCAACGAAACCACCATGGAGTTTTCCTTATCGCGCAAGGAAGCTTCTAGACTGGGCAGCAACTTGGACATGGCGTCTACGGCGGATTCGCTATGCCAGTACTTGCACAACTTTTCCTGCAGTTGCATCACGCGGCCATGCATACGCACAAACAGAGGTTCCGCATCGCTCACCAGCAAATGGATGGTTGCCGAATAGAAGGCATTAATATCCTGTTTGCTGTTCTTGACCGTCAGATACCAACCCTTTTCTTCGTCATGATGCAAAAAGTCACCTCCTTCCAAAAGGAGTCGCATCACTTCATCAGTAGAAAAACGCTGCATCCACTTGGTGCGGAATTCATCGTAAAGCTTATTTGCATCAGCGATAATCTGAGGGAAGCTGGCATCGGCCAACTTATAAGCGGTTTCGCTATACGAAATCAATTCCGACGTTCCTACGTTCACAGACGGGTCGTTCAGCATGGCATCAAGATGTTCGTACAGCACGATGGACCAAGTGACCATCATGGACTGCGACAGCGTTGCCACCATGGAGGAACGGTTAGGGCGCACCGTCAGACGGACACTGTTGCCCGTCATCTTTCGAATTGATCTGCGGAAATTTTCCTGCACTACGCCAGATGCTCCCTAGAAAGCCGTTTCGATACGATGCCAAATACTGCGGTTCACGCGCTTGCCCTTGCCAGCCATTTCTTCCACTTCGCTGCGGACATCGGCTTCAAGATTGTTATTGATCAAGCTCTTATCACCGTCAAACTTTCCACCGGCTTCAAGATAGAGGCCGTAAACATTGTTGGAAATCTTGGTTTCGGCAGACATCACCTGACCAGCACGCACAGAAAGGGCAAAACGGTTGCGGGTGAATTCGCAACGGGCCAGGAAAACCTCGGGCACGTCGTCGATCCACAGGCCATAGTAGTTGTTAATGAACTGCACACTTTCGAAAATACCCTTGGAGCGGAACACCGTATTGCGGAAGGCATTCTCCACCACCAGGTTCTTCACTTCGAAAGGACGGCTAGAAGAAACAAAATGTAGACCGTTCCAGCTTTCGCTAGAGTCGGCACTGCGGAACACCACAGGCTTCTCGTCGGTACCGGAAATCTTTACGGAACCGCGAAGCATCAGCTTGGCGTATTCACCCATCAAAACGGTAACACCCGGTTCCACCATCAAGGTATCATTAGCAGAGAACACCACCCCCTGTTCCAGAAGGTAAGGGCTGTCAGCCTCCACAAGAGTAACCTTGCCGTTCTCGATCTGCGGGAAAGGCATCTCACCAGCCACGGCAAGACCGCACACAGAAAGAGCAGTCAGCGCAGCTGCAATAACCCCCGCAACTCGCTTAGGAATCAAAATCAAAATTCACTCCTCAACTTGATCTTCTGGATCACGTGCATTTCGGGAATAACACTTTCGGCCACCAGGTCGCTTACTGCCAGGTCGCCAGTCAGTTCCAGGTTCACAGAAGAAATGGCCCCGTGGGTCATATCAAACAGAATCGTTCCGGAACCCACAATAAAGCCCTTGCTGGACATACGAACGTCGGCAGTAGAGTCGGCCACTTCCTTGTACTTCAGGTTCATGCCGATCTTTGCCATCTGCACGCCGTCGTGAACATACTGGTCCTGCAGGGTAAATGCCTTGTACACCACCGTATTGGCCTTGTTGTTGCCCGGAATATCCATGGGACGTTCCCAGGTTTCGCCAACGGCAACGGGCTTACCCGGCAGCAACGGCTGCACCTTCAGGAACAGGCGGATCAAATCCAGGGCTTCGGTTCCGAGCATCACGGAATCTTCGATGACCGCATTGCTGACAATGCCGTCCTTGGCCATCTTGAACTGGAAATGTTCCGTGGACATATAACGTTCCATGCTGCGGAATTCATCCACAGAACGCTTGTCGGACTTGTAGTCCACAGAATCAATCTTCATCTGGAACTTGGCAGCCCCATCATCATAGGCGGTCACCAAAGTATTGGTAGCCTTGACCACCAGATGTGTATTCATGGCCTCGGGAGTGCCAGTCACCGTATCCATCGGCAAAATGGCATTCAGGGAAGATTCCAGGTAATAAGTCTGGGGCGGAACGTTCTGGGTATTAAAAGCCAAAGTAAATTCGTTACCGTCACAGGAACACAAAAACATGAGCGCAGCAGAGCTGGCGAAAAGCTTAAAGAAATTCATAAGTAAAATTTAATTTTTTCAAATTACGACACAGGCGGTTTGGCGCCAGAGTCACCCTTTTCAAGGCGCATCCGCTGAAAGAACAGCTTTAACAGCCCCAAACATTCCCCTGCCAGAACCCCGCCTGTCACGGGAACCACCCTTTTCAGGGCATTATTGGCAATCACGTCAATGGTCGTGCCGCAGCCACCGAAACGGGTATCCGGGGAACCATACACAACGCGACCGACACGGCTGTTCAAAATGGCACCGGCACACATGGGACACGGTTCCAAAGTCACATAGAGAGTGCAACCATCCAAACGCCAGTTATCCAGCGCATTGGCCGCCGTACCGATAGTCAGAATTTCGGCATGGGCCGTGGCATCCTTCAGCATCTCGATCTGATTATGCCCCTTCCCTATGACCACACCGTCCTTTACGATAACGCAGCCAATGGGAATTTCACGTTCATCAAAAGCCTTTTCGGCCTCACGCAAGGCCATACGCATAAAGCGTTCGTCTTCAGCATTCTGGTTTTCTAGGGAATCGGCCATAAACAAACTAAAAAGGGATTATACAAACAAAGAAATAATGGAGATAATCAGGGCAAGAACAGCTAACGATAAAGAGACAATTGAAATCGGAGACTTCGGCTCCTTAGGCAGCTCTGCATCGGGTCGAATATTTTCGGGAAGCAACTTGATCAAGAACCTCACCTGCTTTTCCAGGGCGGCACAACGGGATTCAAGACCCTCGAAACGATTATCGTGTTCTTCGTCCTTGATGGCCTGACGATGGAGTTCCTGATCCTGTGCATCATTCTTGTTGGTAATGGAATCAAGGCGGAAATCATGTTCGCGATCCTTGGCCACCTGAGACTTCAACTTGAATTCCTGACTCTGATTCTGTGTGCTCAGGGAATCAAGGCGAGCATCGTGCTCACGATCCTTTTCACGAAGTTCCGAAATTTCACTTTCTTTTACGTCTGACATAAACACCTCATCTTATACCCAAACGTGATCCCGAATATTTCAGTCTACTTCAAGCCTCTTCCATAGGCGCAGTTGTTATCTTCCTGCATATAGTCGCCATCGTGATAGTAGGCGGCACGGGCGCGACAGCCTCCGCAACGGTCATTGAACTTGCACTTGCCGCAAGCCCCTTCGTAAGCCTTGGTACGCAGTTTCTTGAAAACTTCCGCATTGGCCCAGATTTCGTCAAAGGGCGTATCGTGAACATCGCCTGCGTCTTCAAGCATGTAAGCACAAGGGCGAACGAGGCCCACCGGATTTACAATGCAATAATCCAGCCCGGCAAGGCAACCGCGGGTGTAGCGAGTCTTGATGCCCAACTGGTCAGCAATACGCAGGAACTGCGGAGCGCAAGTAGGCTTTACAGGAATACCCAGAGTGCGGCTCTTTTCCATAATGCTGCGGAGCAACTTTTCATACTCCGCTACATGAAGTGCATGATCCGCAATTTCCTTGCCACGTCCCACCGGCACTAAAAAGAAAATCTGATGGTTTACAGCACCGATGCTCTTGACCCAATCCATAATTTCCAGGATTTCGCCCTGGTTCCAATCCATAATGGTGGTATGAATCTGGAACGGGAGACCTGCGGCCTTGCAGTTTTCGATACCAGCCATGGTCAGTTCAAAAGCGTTGTCCAAGCCACGGAAATCATTATGACGCTTGGGATCGATACTGTCAATGCTAATGCCCATGGCCATGGCTCCGGCCTTCTTAAGTCCCTGGGCCAATTCAGCGGTAATCATGGTACCGTTAGTACCGAACACCGGACGGAGACCATTCCTGGAAGCATGTTCCACCAATTCCAAAATGTCCGGGCGGGTCATGGGTTCGCCACCGCTGAAAATCATGATCTTGAAACCGGCCTTGGTGATTTCATCAATGAGCTTGTGGCCTTCGGCAGTTGTCAGTTCTCGATCCCTGGTACCACCAGCGTTCTGGTAGCAATGCTTACAGGTCAAGTTACACTTATTGGTGGTCATCCAAGAAACGATCATGATTATCCTCTTTTTACTAGGGCTAAATATAAAAAATGGAAATCCTCAGTTTGGATTTCCATTTCCATATCAGTTAATAACTTGGTTATCAATTACAAACAATGTCTGATTAGAACTTATGGCAGTCCGTCATGCCTTCCCGATAAAAGTAGGTAGCGCCTTCACCCACATCATTCGGGCACTCCATGGTATAGCCTTCCGGGCAGGCGTCCACCAAAACCGAAGACTTCAAGTCCGAACTGGAGCCACCGCAAAGGAACTCTACAGACTCGTGAGTAAAACAACGGATTTCTCCATCATTGAATGTGTTAAGGCAAGCCTTGCCGGACTTGCTTCCGCCATTGTTTCCACCATTGTCCCCACCGTTAGATGCAGACGGAGACGAAGAAGAATCATCACCGCAAGCAGAGATTGCAGCGGCAAGACCCAGAGAAGCAAGAATCATAAAGAACTTTTTCATTTATTCTCCTAAAGATTTTGAAAATTTCTTTCCTAAAATATAACAATGAAATATTTTTTCATCATCGATAAAAATATAGAAAAAACTACTTCTTGATTTTTGCAGCAAATGTCAGTGCTGCAGAAATTGCAACCGCAAGCAAAGTGGGGCCAACAGCATCAAAGCCAGTATTTACAGCCACCTGGTAAGATGCAAAACCCACCAGCCAGGCAAATAAATTCCAGATCCAAAAACCCTTTCTTTCGAGATGTTCCTTCACAAAGAAGAACGAAACCAGAAGAACAGCCGCCATGGGCGCAAATACAGAAGCGATCAGGTACAAGAAATGAATGTAGTGGTCCACGATTCCCCAAATAGCAAGAACCGTACTGAGGGCGCAAACCACGACTCCCGTAACCTTGGGATTCAGCCTACCCACAATGGCCTTGGCCGATTCACCTGCAGAGTTGGCGGCCAAAAAGTTGGTCGTCACCGTAGAAAGGGCGACAATCAGAATGCCTGGGATACCGATGCCAGCCAAAAGAATTGCCTGGGCGATGTTGGTCCCTACACCAAGACCAGCAATCTGCAGGCCAATAAAGTACATCCAGAAGCTGGCGGCAGAATAGGCAATGGCAGAAACCGCAGTTGCCGCCCTGGGGCGAGCCACGTCCTTGGTATAGTCAGAAATTACCGGCAGCCAGGAAAGGGGCATGGCAATGGAGATCTCAAAGACCGTCCAGAAATTGAAGGTAGGAAGACTAGAGGCTGCTCCACTGGAAGCTACCGTAGCCGCGGCACCACCCAGGCCAAAGAACTTCGCGGTAAGCACCACCAAAAGAACGGCCAGCAAGCCCATGACCACCGTGGTGATCTTCTGGGTACGGCGAAGCCCCACAAAAACCCAGGCCGCAATAAGCACAGCCAAGATAATGCAAGTCAACGGGAATGAAACCGGCAAGTTCAAACCCGCCAAAGCCATGGCACCCTGGGCATTCAGAACTGCAATCCAGCCAATAAGCTGCAGCAAGTTCAACGAGGCAAAAAACTTGGAACCGTACTTACCAAAAGTGGAAGCCGTAGTCTCCATGGCGTTCAAGCGGACCCTGGCACCGATAAGTCCCACAAAGTACAGCATGATACCGCCCAAGACATGACCAAGAATCAGCGGGAGCCACAAACCATCGGGGGTATTGGAAGCCCCAATCTCGATACCACATTCAATTTCAGAAACGGAGATGGCTACACCAAACCAAATGATTCCGTTAGTAAAAACGCTCGTCTTCTTTTCCATATAAGTTCCTAGGAGTTTTTCAAATTTTGGGGAAAAAGATAGAAATAAAAGTCTAGTTTTATTACCCTAAAAGCAAAAAAGGCTTCCTGACATCAGGAAACCTTTATATGTGAAACTTGATTTAGAAAGACTAATTATTAGTCTTCACCGTCCAAGAGTTTATCACAACTGGAGTCGGCGGCATCAGCGTCGTAGAAGTACACAGCACCACTTCCGTCAGGAGAATCGCACTTCTTCTTTTCGCCACCGGCGCAGCCAGAACCCTTAGTAGCTGTAATTCCGAAATCCGGTGCACCTACACAGCTTTTTTCCAACTCATCAGCAGCAACAGCATTGGAAGAAATTTCAGCACAGGAATGCGAAGTAAGGGTTTCACCCATAAAAACGCGTTCAGTCTTCATGTCGCAAGATATAATCTTACCACCGCTAGAGGAAGAGTCATCACCGCAAGCAGTAATCATGGCTGCCAAACCCATAGCAGCAAGTGCGAGAGCAGTCTTTTTTCAAAAAAAGTGATTTAAACCTAAGCTAAAGTGCTTTTAGGACCTTGCGGGCAGCTTCGATAGTCTTTTCGATGTCGGCATCAGTGTGGGCAGAGCTGACGAAAATGGCTTCGAACTGGCTGGGGGCCAAGTAAATGCCTTCATCCAACATTCCCAGGAAATACTTGCGGAAAAGTTCCAAGTCAGACTTCTGAACATCTGCGAAGCAATTTACAGGACCATCAGTGAAGAAGACGCAACCCATGGAACCCACCTGGTTGGTAGTCATAGGGAGACCCGCTTCCTGGGCAGCAGCCTTGAGGCCTTTTAACAAGTTCGTCGTGGATCGTTCCGCACGAGTGTAATGTTCCGGATTGCGGCTCAGTTCGCCCATGGTAGCAAGACCAGCAGCCATGGCCACCGGGTTACCTGACAAAGTACCAGCCTGATAGATTCCGCCCAAGGGAGCAATCTGCTGCATCACATCCAGGCGGCCGCCATAAGCACCCACCGGCATGCCACCGCCAATGATCTTACCGAAGGTGGTCAGATCCGGCTTAATGCCGTAAAGGCCCTGGGCGCAATGAACACCCACACGGAAGCCGGTCATCACTTCATCGAAAATCAGGATGGAGCCATGCTTCTTGGTTTCTTCGGAAAGAGCCTGGAGGAATTCCTGAGTCGCAGGAACAACGCCCATGTTGCCAGCCACCGGTTCCACGATAACGCCTGCGATTTCATCACCGATGGCGTTGAAAGTTTCGCGAACCTGAGCCACATCATTGTACTGGAGCGTCAAAGTATACTTGGCAAGGTCTGCGGGAACACCCTTACTGCTGGGCTTGCCCGTAGTCAGCATGCCGGAGCCGGCCTTGATCAGCAGGCTATCGCTGTGACCATGATAGCAACCTTCAAACTTGATAATCTTATCGCGCCCGGTAAAGCCACGGGCAGCACGGATGGCACTCATGGTAGCTTCGGTACCGGAGTTCACCATACGAATCATCTCGATGCTGGGAACCAACTGCATCACCAATTTCGCAAGTTCAGATTCCAGACCGCAGGGTGCGCCAAAACTAAGGCCATTCTGAGCCGTTTCGGCAACAGCCTTGATAACGGCATCGTGAGCGTGGCCCAACATCATGGGGCCCCAGGAACCCACATAGTCCACATAGTCGTTTCCATCGACGTCATAGATATGGCTACCCTTGGCACGAGCGATAAAGGGAGGAGTTGCCCCCACGTTTCCAAAGGCTCGAACAGGACTATTGACACCACCCGGCATCAGGGACTTTGCTTCAGCAAACAGTTTTTCACTAACAGAATGATTCATAGGATACAATATAGGAATTATGAACTTTAAGCATCCCCAAGATTTTACAGTTGTGCATCAAAAAACTTCATGATTTTTCTGCAGCATCTCGCTTGACAGTTTGTTCTAAGTTTCATATATTCCGTCTATCTGCGAGTGCAGATTTTTTCATATATCGTATTCATCTGCGAATGCAGATTTTTTTTACATAGCTTCAACCTTTAACCTGCATTTTCCGCAGTTTGGATTGTCACCTTCTTTACAACAATCTAAACCGAGGTCACCCTTGAATTCAGGAGGTGACCCGAGGGCAGGTTCCCGGCGATTACAGTAACACAGAAAAGACTGGTTATGCGGACTTGGTATTTATCGCCGAAGTTCGTCAGGAATTTCTGACGGGCAAGGCCAAACCGGTTCAGGTCTGCGTCGGCTTCCTGGTGGAGCACAAATCTTCCAGCGACGATGGCGTCATGGATCAGCTCCGCAAGTACCACTACTATCTGATGGAAAACTAGCTGAAGGCCAATGCGGAAAAGGGGATTCCCTCCGTGGCAATCATCCTCTACAATGGCAAGGACAACTGGGACCCGCTTAAAAAGCTGCAGGCGTACCCCAAGGAACTCCAGAGGTACCTGCTCCCCTTCAAGTGCATCCTGCTGAACGTGAAGGAGGTTTCTGACGAATCTCTGAACGGATTCGGGGCGCGCCTTGCAGCCTTCATCTGCGCCATGAAGTACATCTGGAATCCAGACAATTCTCGGGAGACATTCTCTAAAGTACTGGACCGAATCCACAGGGAACTGCCCAAATCGGAAGCCCTTGACTTACTGTACCAGATGGATGTATATTTGAAAGGATGGTTAAGAGCCAACTTTATGGAGGCATTCAAGATGGATTTCGTTCGTCCCAATTACAAGACTGTCGGCGACGTTCTCAGGGAAGAAGAAGAGATCAGGAAGCTTGCAATCCCAAAGCCCTAAGATTCAGATTTCTTTCAGAAAAAAATCTCACCCGCGGTTATATACTGCGGGTGAGTTTTTTTTGAAACCAGTAGTAAAAAAAGCCCGCCGGCACTAAAACCAGCGGGCTTTTGAGAATTAAACAGTTATTCTTTATCCTTTACGCAACGGATGGATATTGCATAAGCTGTCTTAGTTTCAGTAAAAGACATTTTTCCTTTATTAGGGTCATCATCAGCATAGTCAAAAGCCAAGGTGGAATACGTACTTGTTGCCACCGGATTAGCATCAGTCGTCCAGAATGCCGTATACTTGTCAGGATTCCAACAATCGCTCGATCCACAATTACCTGTGGGAACGACACTGAATCCCAGTTCATCAGTTCCGTCCCATGTCGTGGATCTCAAAACTTTGGACGGATCGCCGGTTCCCCCACATGTGGCACGAGCGATTAGATCCTCAAAATCAGCCCTCGACGGCAAACGCCAATCCTCAGGGCAAACACCATTTGCACCGTAATAAAGCAGTTGTACACCGTCAGTATGTACTTTTGTCGTGACGGAAGAAGCAGGATATTGAATGTTTTCAGCAAACCATGTCCGATCACCGATGGTCACTGTCTTGTACTCATGCTTATCGCGAGTATCGATATAGGTACCCTTAACAGTCTCTTCACAAGAGGGGGCTGCACCGCTGGAGATTATCGGAGCGGCCGCGCTGGAGCTGTATTCAAATACTTCCGGTACAGCGCTGGAGCTCGGAACAGATGCGCTAGAGCTAGGAGCAGCTTCGCTAGAATAGGATGCGCTGGAGATTATCGGAGCGACCGCGCTGGAGTAGGCAGGTGCAGCGCTGGAGCTCGGAACAGATGCGCTAGAGCTAGGAGCAGCTTCGCTAGAATAGGATGCGCTGGAGATTATCGGAGCGGCCGCGCTGGAGTAGGCTGGTGCAGCGCTGGAGGTTGCTGTGCTGGAGGCAGTATTTTGAAGAAGTTCATCGTCGTCAAGGCAAATCCATTCTTCCGGATCATAGGGAGTGCTTCCGCACAAGGGCTCTTTGAGATTGACGGAATTGTCACCGCAGATAAGTTTCACGACACCATTGCCTTTGTCACTGATGCTGCAGCTGGCACCATCCTTACCGTCATTCACCACATATTCGGCAGATTCGCCTTCGGCGGTTTCGCAAGTGATGGTCGTCGTCTTCGTGCCATCATTATTTTCGATCTGCGATGCAGAGCAGGAAAGGCCATCTTCGCCCTTATCGCCCTTGTCGCCCTTGTCACCCTTATCGCCCTTGTCACCCTTATCACCCTTCAGGCTGGCAAGCCAGTCTTCCAAGGACAATTCGGATTCAGCCAGTTCGAAGGCGCTCTTGCCATTCCTGAGGGTGTCTAGGACTTCGCCATCGCAGCTAACTTCGATGCCTTCATTAATGATTTCGGCTGTACAGCTGGTGCCGTTGTCGCCATTGTCACCCTTGTCGCCCTTATCACCCTTGTCACCCTTGTCACCGTTCTTGCCGTCTTCGCCGTTCTTGCCGTTTTCGCCGTTCTTGCCGTTTTCGCCGTCTTCACCATTCTTGATGGTGCCTACGACTTTGCCATCGCAGCTAACTTCGACGCCGTCATCAACGACCTTGGCAGTACAGCTTGCGCCATTCTTGCCATCCTTGCCGTCCTTACCATCCTTGCCGTCTTCGCCATCCTGGCCCTTCAGGGGAACCCATTCCCCATCAGCACAGAAATACAGGGCAGCGGAATCAGTCACATAGGCCATTGCGCCCTGGTTGCTTTCGCTGCATTCACCAAGCTTCTCGTCAAGAATCGAGACGTTAGATCCTCCGTCAGATACGGTAGATTCATCACCGCAAGCAGACAATCCCAAAATAACAGCAGATGCAACTACTGCATATTTACCAAACTGAGCACTCATACTCACTCCTTTTAAAAAAAGACGCGGTAAATGTAAGAAAAAAAAATGATTTTGTCTACAAAAAGTAAGTTTATTTTTTTCCAGACAAAAAAATTTTTTATTTATTATTTCCTGCATAAAAAAAGAACCCAACGGCTGGGGTTTTTCATTTTATACAAAAAACTCCCCTGCAAAAACAGGAGAGTCATTTTTAGACAACAAGCACTCTACCCTAGCAGTCCCTTTTCCAGGATTTCCTTGGCGTGGTAGGTAATGATGATGTCGGCGCCGGCACGCTTGAATGCAATCATATTTTCGCGGATGATGGAATCTTCGTCGATCCAGCCCATCTTTGCAGCGGCCTTCACCATGGAGTATTCTCCACTGACGTTGTAGACGGCTACGGGGACGTTGCTGATTTCGGCAGCACCGCGAAGCACATCCAAAAAAGCAAGACCCGGCTTTACCATAACGATATCGGCACCTTCTTCCAAATCCAGTTCCACTTCGTGCATAGCTTCACGGATGTTGCGGACATCCATCTGGTAAGTTTTGCGGTTGCCGAAATGGGGTGCGGAATCGGCGGCATCGCGGAAGGGGCCGTAATAGGCGCTGGCGAACTTAGCGCTGTAACCCATAATGGGAGCGTTGGTAAAACCAGCTTCGTCCAAAGCTTCACGGATGGCGGTAATGTGACCGTCCATCATATCACTGGGGGCCACCATATCTGCGCCGGCAGCAATCTGAGAAACAGCTGTCTTTGCCAGAAGTTCCAAGGTGGGATCGTTATCCACATCGCAATCCTTGATGATTCCGCAGTGGCCGTGGCTCATGTATTCGCAAAGGCAGACGTCGCAAATCACGTAGATTTCCGGGAATCTGGCCTTGATTGCACGGGTGGCGCGCTGAACGATACCATCATCATCATAAGCCTGTGAGCCCATTTCGTCCTTATGGTCGGGAATACCAAACAGCAACACGGACTTCAAGCCCAAAGGTCCAAAGGTTTCAATTTCCTTCAGCAGTTCATCGATGCTGAAGCGGAACTGGTTGGGCATGCTGGGAATTTCTTCTTTGACGCCCTCCCCTTCTACCACGAACATGGGGTAAACGAGGCAATCGGGGCTAACGGAAGTTTCCGCAATCATGTTGCGGATGGTAGTATTCTGACGAAGACGACGAGGACGGATAATCATAGGTTAAAGTTTTAAGGTTAAAGATTAAAGGTATGAGGTTTAATAATCGCGCCGAGGGCGCCTTGTTTTAGCACAAAACTCATTACTCATAGCTCACAGCTTTCTTTTTCAATTTGTTCTAGGTCTTTTTTCCAGTCTGCCTGAATTTTCTGTTTCAGTTTTTTTGCCAGGCTGGGAGCGCGGCCCTGGGAGGAAACGGTTACGGTGATGTTTTTACCAAAGTCCATTCGGGCGGGAACAATGAAATCACCGTCCAGGTAATCGCAAGCGTTGTTCACCAGAATGCGGCGGGCTCGCGCATCGTTACTGACTTGTGCATTTACTGCCGGCTGATCCGTACAGATGAACACCATAGAAACGGAACGAAGATCCAGAACATCGTAAGGACGCTCTTCCAGAGTTACAGTCGTAAGAGAATTCTGCGGCACTTCTAGAGTCTTGAACTCAGGATCAAACATGGGTGCCACCACGGTGATGCGGGCTCCTGTAGGAAGCAAGGTCTTTACCTTACGAAGGGCTATGCGGCCACCGCCCACCACCAGCACATTTTTACCTTCCAGATTCATTTCAATAGCGAAAAGGCTGGAATTGGAATGAGCTTGATTTTCCTTTTGTGCTTCGGCGCGATTCGCACGACGAACACCATTGACCACCATATCCGCAAAGCCATCCCATTCTCCCAGGGGTGGCAAAAGCGTCATGGGAATCTGTGGGAAGTCCTTCTGGGCTGCGGCAACAATGGCGGGAATATCACCCTTGGAATGCTGACCGTTCAAAAGCAAGTAAGGCAACAAGGTTACGGATTCCACATCCTCGCGTAAGATAGCACGCAAATCATTATCCAAATCCACAAGGCTAGTACTTGCTATACGAGCGTCAGGCATATCCTTACGAAGGCGGTCAAGAACAGTTTCAAAACCGCGGTAAGCTCCCGGACGGATGCAGTTATGGGCGATAATCAGAACGACTTTCATACGGCGTAGTATTCCGTGATTTTCTTGACCAGGGAATCCATGGAAGTCTCTTCGCTTTCCACAACTTCAAAGTCGTACTTCTTGGCGGTGGCAGAGGTCAGGCGACCAATGGAGAAGGCCAAATGAGGGCGCTGCGCGCTGAGGTTTGAGGCCGCACCTTCGGTGCTTTGAGGTAATTTCAAAGCGTTCATGAAATTTTCCACGGCACTGGAGCTGGCGAATACGACGGCATCAGCACCGGCAACGGCTTCACGCTTCCAGTCGGGCAAGGTGGCCACAGGAAGGGTTTCGTAAACCACCCAACGGGTTGCCTTCGGCAAAAGCTTCAAGATGGTATCGTCGGCAAGATTTCCCTGGAGAAGGAGGATGCGAGATTCTTCGACTTCGCACTTCGTGCTTCTACCCAAAGGGCATAACTCAACTTGAGAACTAAAGTTCTTAGTTTCGTATAGCTCAGAATGACTCGCACACTGTGTTTCTGAAAGACACTTGGAGGCGAGCAATTTGCCCAGACCTTCGCCGGTGTGATCTTCGGGAACGTAATCACAGCGAATACCCCGTTCCAACAATTTCTTTTCGGTAATCTTCCCAACACTGGCGATTTTCTTTCCGGCGAGAGAACGAATATCCAGACCCGCCCTGAACAACAATTCAAAGAAGGAATCTACGCCGTTGGTACTGGTGAATGCGAGGACGTCAAAGTTTGAAAGGTCTGCGAAATCAGCAGCAGTCCCATCCAAAGAACCTACGCGAGGTTCAACACCACGAGTCTCGATCATGGGCGTCTCAATAACTTCGGCTCCGAGAGCCGTCAGGCGGGAAGCGATTCCCCCAGCCTGCTTTGCGGCTCGAGTAATCACCAGACGCCTACCGGACAGGGGCAAATCCTTTCGCCATGCAAGAATCTTGCCCAATTCCACTACGCCACCCATAATGGTAATGGCAGGAGCGGTTACGTTTTCACGAAGGATAGTCTCCCCTGCGGTTTCCAAGGTACACATAACGGTACGCTGGTAGGGGGTTGTTCCCTTTTCGATAAAAGCCAGAGGAGTCTTGGGATCCTTACCGCATTCAATCAGACGGCGAGAAATCATTTCCATATTGGAAATGCCCATCAAGAAAATCAGAGTGCCAGGGCACTTGGCAAGAGCGGGAAAATCGAGACCAGAAATGCTAGATTCTTCGACTCCGCCCTTCGTGCTTCTACCCAAAGGGCATAACTCAACTTGAGAACTAAAGTTCTTAGTTTCGTATAGCTCAGAATGACACGTCTGCATTTCCTGCTTCTCATGGCCGGTAACAATGTGGAAGCTGGTAGCAATTCCACGATGGCTTACAGGAATGCCTGCGTAGGCGGGCACAGAAATGGCACTTGTGATACCGGGAACCACTTCGAATTCCACACCGGCATCAATCAGTTCCAAAGCCTCTTCGCCACCACGACCGAACACAAAGGGATCACCACCTTTCAGGCGGGCGATTACGGCACCAGGCTTTTCCTGGGCAAACTTCACCAACAGTTTATTGATTTCGGATTGCTTAACCTTGTGATGTGTAGGCATCTTGCCTACATCCACCATTTCGGCACTTGCATTACAAAAAGACAAAATTGCCGGAGAAACCAAACGGTCGTACACAACAACATCGGCACGTTCCAAAATGGACTTGCCCTTCAAGGTAAACAGACCCGGATCACCGGGGCCTGCGCCAATCAAATAAACTTTACCAAAATTCTTCATTCCGTATTATAATTTAGAATTTATGGTAGGACGTAAAATCTTTTATTATTCAGCCAGCTGCTTTTTAATGAGTTCCGCAAGGGCAACGCCCAAAGCCTTGGATTCTTCGAGCGTATTGGATTCATTCATGTGGATTTCACGGGACGTTTCAGCACGAAGCAAACGAGAGGAAGATTCGTCCCAATAGATACCGCGAATTTTCAAAGTACGTACATCACCAATTGCGTCTTTTTCAAATTCTGCAAAACTTGCCACAGGGAATTGGCATCCTGCATCCAGAGCCTTCAAGAAAGCCATTTCGGCAACGGCAATACAGAAGGTGGGAACGTGGTTTACGCGGGAGAGGATCGTTTCGACACACAGCTCTTCGGGTTGGCGCAGGGTTTCAATGGCGAGGATGCCCTGGCCGCTGGCAGGGAGCATCTGTTCGGTGCTAAAATATTCAGTCACCTGATCCGTCAACCCCATTCGGTTCAAGCCGGCGGCAGCAAGGACAACACCGTCCAATTCGGCCAGCTTAGAAATGCGGGTCTGGATGTTTCCGCGAATGGGAACGTATTCCAAATCCGGGCGCAAGGCCTTCAGCTGAACGACACGTCGAATGCTACCCGTTCCAACCTTGGCTCCCGCAGGCAGGTCCATAAAGCGGATGCCAGCGACACCCCCGCGGGCCAAAAAAGCGTCACGGGGATCTTCGCGTTTTAACACGGCAGCCAACTTAAACTGGGGAAGCACTTCGGCAGGCATATCCTTCAGGCTATGAATCGCAATGTCAGCGCGCCCTTCCAGAAGAGCCACTTCAAGTTCCTTGATAAAAACGCCCTTGCCTCCAAAACTTGCCAGGGACTTGTCCAGACGACGGTCCCCTTCAGTAGTCATAGAAACCAGTTCGTATGAGAGGCCCGCGCAGTCCCCACCATCGGCGCAATTCCCACCGACCTTTTCGTCAGCGAAAAAACTGCGGTTGGCCGCAACGATTTCATCGGCAGCCTGGGTGGTCTGGGCAAGCGCCAAGGCGCTCTTACGGGTCGCGATTCTTAGCTTCATTACATAACCTTCTGCTAGATCCTTCGCTACGCTCAGGATGACACGTTGCAAAGGCATTCCAAATACTTCTGAACGTTTTCAGGAGAATTTTTGTCCTTTACCTTATAGAGGTACTCGCTGGCGATTTTCTTGGCGAACCGTTCAAACATCATCTGAATTTTTTCAGATTCCGCAGTTTCCAAATTCGGCAAGGAGCGGAGCAATTTCTCAGATTCCTCGGAAGCCATCCGCATCATCTTTTCGGCCTGGACATTAATAAGCTTGGCCACATCATCCATGCGGTACCACTGCAAAAATTCCTCGATACCTTCCTGAAGGATTTTCTGGGCGGCCTCCAGTTCGATAACGCGGAGGCGGCGGTTTTCATCCACAACTTTCTGCAGTTCATCGACGCAGACATAGGTAACGTCCGGAAGTTCGCCAATAGAGGCTTCACCATTACGGGGGCTTCCCAAGTCGATGACCAAGTGGGACTTTTCCTTTAAGGCGGCAGCGTACTCATCCCTGGTAATAATCGGGTCATGGCAAGCGCTACATAGAATGACCACATCGCACGTTCCAACCACATCGTAGCGGTTTTCAAACGGAACAGGAGTCAACACGTCGGCAAACTTTTCGGCATTAGAAAAAGTGCGGCTGCTGGCAAAAATGTGAGTCGTATATTCCTGAACATACTTCAACATCAGGGAACCCATTTCGCCAAGGCCGATAATGTAGACCGAACGGTTTTCAAGATCGTCAAAAGTCTTAAGGACCTGCTTCATGGCCAAAAAGGGAATGTTGCAGCTAAGCTTGCTCAAATTGGTTTCGGTCTTGATGCGCTTGGTGGTGTGAATGGCACTCTGAAAAAGCTTATTCAGGCTGTTGCCTGTAGCCCCAAGCTGGTGAGCCGTTTCGTAAGCACGATTAATCTGGTTAAGGATCTGGTCCTCCCCCACGGCCACGGAATCCAGGCCCGCACACACGTTCATCACATGATGGGCCACATCGTCACCACACTTCACATAGAAGAACTGTCCGAAGTCTTCAAACTTCTGTCCAACCAATCCGCAAATGTAGCGGACCAGTTCGCCTTCTTCAAGTTCCCTGTCGCTGGCCACGTAAAATTCAGTGCGGTTACAGGTGGCAAGAATCAAAAGTTCATCAAAAGGTTTGCGCTGGAGAGTTTCGGTCTTTATATCCATGGGGATATAGAACTTCTCGCGGACAGCAATATCCGCGACCTTATGACTCATTCCTGCCATGTAGATTTTTCGCATGGCCCAAATGTAGAAAAAACGTTCTGATCTTTAATGTTCTTCAATCCATTCGTACCGTTCTTTCATCCACTTCACCATGGCTTCAACCGCTTCATCGTAAGAATCATACGGTTCCTTCAAAGCCCAGTTTTCGGTATTGCGGATAATGGGCCAACGCTTGTATTCATTGGCAATAGCCTTCTCGATTCCCTTACGGTACAGGGGCACGCTATCGATCAAGTCATAAAAAAGTTCCTTGTGATCTTCCCAGAATTTTTGCGCTTCCAACAGAACGTAATAGTCATTGAAAATTAGACGGTTCCAGCGTTGAGAACGAATGTACCAACCATCGGCAGATTTATTCTGATCATAGGAAGCATTGCCGAAAGCCAGGTCAAAATCCCACAGGGGGCCAAAATGAATCAAGCCTCCCTTCGACCAAGTCATATAAACGCTGCGGGCAAAAGAGCCATCTTCATTCTTTGAATATTCCTGCACCCAATAGTAGCGCAGATAATCTTCCATATCAATCCATTTGCTCATGGTATCAGAATAACCATTGTGACCGCCATGAATAAAAATCTCAAATTCATTCAGGTGTTCCGTCAGCAGCGCTTCTGACTTTTCCGTCATATTCTTGGGCGACTTCACATGGAATGTGTATCCCAAATTCGTGGTCACATAAGGCGGATCCAATTTTTTACTGTCTTCCTTTTCAAACAAAAAGGTAGAATCGTTCTCTTCGATGTTCACCCGGTTCTTGCCCACCTTTACGGTTTCAGAAAAAAGGTAGAGGCCCATATATTTGCGATTTAGATAAAGCTCTACAAATTGCATCTTGGGAGTATATCTCGCCCCAAGCCATTCCGAAATTCTGGACATCATAAAATTCCGCAAATGAGTCTTGTCCCCATAATTGGCGATCAGGGCCCAGTCCCTATTCTTGGGCATGCCGAACATTTTTACCTTGTCTTCAAATTCCAGTTTCAGCCCGTACTTGGGCATCTTGGCGCTTGAATTTCCGCGGCCACGAACAGTCAGCTTATAGACACCGCTAACCGGAGCCGAGTCGCCATAAATCTGGAGCCGCGACGGGAATTCCGTTTCAACATCCCGGATCTGAGAAAAATTTTCGGTCTCGATAACCACACGGGGAATACCCGCATAAGGGTACTGCGAATCATCAATGGGCAAGTAATCCATTTCGTCATCCGTTCCATCATAAACACAACCGCCAAACAACAAGGCGATCAAAAGGAACATCAAACTTTTTACGAAAGACAACCGCATACGACATTTCAAAAATACAACATAAATCATCATTTGTTTAAATCTTTGATATATTTGGAGCATGATGCGAGGGACTTCCATTTTAATGTTGTTGGGCGCGGCCGCCATGGCCTACGCAACCGAAGTCCTGCACCCTATTTTACCCCCAAGCACCTGGGCCTCTGTAGAAGGAGCCGTCGATCTAGACGAAGACATCTACAGTGCCGACATGAATGTCTCTGCCGAGTTTGCCCTTCCTATGACCGGTGGCAAGGCCAGCCTTTATGTTGACGGAGCCTTCCGCTTCTTGAGCTTCAGCTACGAATATTCGACCAAGGGGTACGTCCACAATTACTGCAACCTTCACGTAAACGGTTTTAACGAAACCTACGTAGGCGCCAAGTTCATGCCCTTCGTCAACGAAGAAGCCGACATTCTGAAAGGTGCCGGCCTGAACGTCGGCTGGCGATTCCCTCCAGGAGAAGGTTCCCAGCGGAACCGATTCCACCGTCTGAACATAGAGCCCTTCTACGCGTTCAAGTTTACGCAAAGATTGATTTTGGGGACCGCATTCAGGTACAACAGATTTTTTGAAAAGAACGACTTCGCCCCAGGTGACGAAGTCGGCTTCAAGGCATCTCTGGCATGGAAATTCTGGTGGAACGAAAGCACACAGAGTGGCTGGATTTTTGACCAGGTGTTCCTATACCAGAACCGAATCCACGAATCCGAAAACCTGCACATGGACAAGCCCTACCGCAAAATGAAGGACGACTTCCATGGTTACAAGATGCGATTCGACCTTTCCAGAAGGTTCAGCGCCCTCCCCATTAGCCTAGGTCTCAATTACGAAATTCACGAAGGCACCCTCTTCGGTTTCGAGACGGGTCATCGCATCGGCATCTTCCTGAAAGCAGGAATCTAGAAGTACTTATAGCTGGTCTTCTTAAGTTCGCGTACAGAATGCAGTACCGCAAACTGAGGATTGCCAAGAGCCGCCACAGCCTCGTTCACAAAACGCAGAAGTTCTTCGCTTGTAGAAGCATGGAACATGGCATAAACATTATAGGGGAACCCCTCAAACGGAGGGCGTTCATAGCAATGGGACACGTGGGAATTCGCCGCGAGAACCGCACCGGCAGCAGACCCATCAGCCACATCAAAACAAACCATGGCATTGCACGGGAAGCCGGCATCCTGATGGCGAAGTACGGCCCCGAATCGGCGCATACGCCTGGACGTCAGGTCAGAACAAGCATCCTGTAAAAGATCCGCCAGAGACTTCGTCCCGCTAATGACATCCGCGAAAAGTTCGTTAAACGGAGTCAGGGAATGAGGCAAATCTCCACTCAGCAACCGGATGCGGGTTCGGTCAGAAACAGACAACGCCGAAACGTTCAAGGCATTCGCCGAACTTACCGAGTTCATCGCGCTAGCCGAAGGTTCGCCCTGCTTTGTCGAAGTCCTGGAACGCCGAGACATGACCGTGTTGATCTTGAACATCTTGCGGGCCGGCATGGAATGAACATCGTGCAGAGCGGTCTCCCCGCAAAGTTTATCGATTACAGCCTGCAAAGCCAATTCACTTTCGGCAATGACCGTAAACCACACATTATACTGGTGAGACCTGACGTAATTGTGGGTAATGGCAGGAATTTCCATAACCGCAGCAGCAAACTGTTCCAGGGCAGAATCGTCAGTGGCACCAGTCGCCACGCTAGGAACCTTGCCGGCACACAGGCGGCTTACCAGACCAAGTCGTTTTGTATCGTACACACCGCCAAGTCGACGGATAACGCCAGATGAACGAAGGGATTCAACCACATCAAATACAAGCTGTTCCGTAGTATGCAAATGTTGAGCATCATCCGCATGCTGCAACACGGCTTCGCGATTCAGCATATCGGCCAAGGCAGCATAAGGACGTTCCACAATGGGGAATCCGTCCTGGATGATGTCAAGGATTTGCTGTTCTAATTCAGTCATAATATAGTGGTTAATAAGCAGTGGTTAGTAAACAGGTTTATAATTCTAATCACTAACCACTAATCACTGTTGACTAGATAACCACTTCGTCGTCGTTCAGGTAGCAAGCCGGGTCCATTTCCCAGAAGTCACCTGTAACAGCTTCGGCGCGGGTACGGAAGTTACCGTTGCAAAGGTTCAGGAAGGCGCACTTGGGGCAGCGACCCTTAAGCAGCGGCTTACGGTTCTTGAGGCCCGCCATAATGGGATTGGATTCGTCGGTCCAGATATCGCCGAACTTGCGTTCGCGAACATTGCCCAGGGTAATGTACTGGGTGAACTGGTCGGGATGAACGTTACCGATACTGTCGATGTTACCGAAAGCCATACCGCTACGGTTACCGCCATTGCTCTGGATCAGTTCCAGAATCTTCTTGGCGCGTTCCGGATCTTCGCGCTTCATGCGCTGGTACAGATACACGGCGTCGGCGTGATTGTCGACAGTCAGAATTTCCTTATTGAGACCACGCTTCTTAAAATCAAGAACGCGGTCGATAATCAAGTCCATGACTTCACGGCTTTCTTCGTGGCTCAGGTCATGGTCAACAATGCCGCTGCCACGGCCGCTATAGACCAGGTGGTAGAAGCAGGCACGATCGATGTTTTCGGCTTCGATCAAATCGAAGATGGAATTCAGGTCGCGGAAATTGTCCTTGGTAATGGTAAAGCGGAGGCCCACCTTCTGACCGGTAGCCACACAGTTACGAATGCCGCGGATGGCAAGCTTATAGGCGCCCTCTTTACCGCGGAACTTGTCATGGGTAGACTCGTTACCATCAAGGCTAATACCAACATAGCCCACCCCCATGGCCTTCAGCTTTTCGGCCACTTCGGGAGTGATGCATGTACCGTTGGTAGAAATTGTAGGGCGAATGCCCTTGCTGGCCGCATAGTTGGCCAGTTCAAAAAAGTCGGGGCGAAGCAGAGGTTCGCCACCGCTGAACAAGATCACAGGAACCTTGAATTCAGCCAGCTGATCGATAAGTGCCAGACCTTCTTCGTGGGTCAGTTCGTTCTGATACTTGATGGCTTCAGAACGGGCATAGCAGTGTACGCACTTCAGGTTGCAGGTCTTGGTGCAGTTCCAAACCACCACCGGGCCGCGGCCTTCAGAAACTCCGTTCTTGGCTTCGTGAGCCTTGGGAGTATAGCGCAACTGGTCCCCATAATTTGGGGCATCCATCAAAAGCTTGGTAATACTGATCATCGTGAATTCTCGGTTCCTAAGGTCAAATTACATCTTCACAGAATCCTGGGAGACGAACTTCTTGATCTTCTTGTCGCCAATCCAGAGCTTCTTGTGAGACTGGAGGTCGGTAAGTTCCATATCAACCTGGTAGAAGATAACGGACTTGCCACCTTCCTGGTCGACGATGGTGTTGATGGTGCCGGTGAGCATCCAGTCGGCGCCCTGTTCCATGCCCAGTTCCTTGGCGGTTTCTTCGGTAGCGTTGCCGCGCTGGTCCATAACTTCCTGGCGGAGTTCTGCGCGTTCGTCGGAGTTGGCAACGAAGTCAACAGCACCGGAGTTCAGCAGGGCACGTTCCATGTCCTTGGTAAAGGTTTCGACACTGATATGTTCGTGGCTCTTGTTCTTGACCTTGCCGATTACGACAGTGGGAGTACGATCCATAGACTTGATGAGACGGTCGATCTTTGCGCTAGAAAGGCAGCTAGAGATCATTTCGTCAGCCACCAGGCGGGAATCGGTGTCGTTCCACTTGCCAGACAGGTCTGTAGTGGAATTTTCGTCGATACGGGTAACGGACTTGCCACCACCGCTGCTGCAAGCAACAAAGCAAAGGCAGCAACCAACGGCGAGAAGAGCGAACAGTTTACGCATAATTATCTCCTTTTAGATTTTATGACCCATATATAGAAAAAATACCCCCATCCGAGGACAGGGGCACTTTCAAGATTTTTTGAGATTCAGAAGAATTACTTATCAGCGAACTTCTTGGAAGCTTCAGCAACCTTCGGGTCCTTCTGAGCGTCCTTGATCTTCTGCTTGATACCATCTTCGATCTGCTTCTTCAGCTTTGCAGCGAGAGCCGGGAAACGATCTTCAAGAGAGTCGCTGAATACCTTGGGAGCCTTAGGAGCGGCCGGCTTGCCACCGAACTTACCACCCTTCTTGTTGAACGGGCGCTTGCCACCCTTACGGGGAGCCTTCTTCTTATCGGCAGCCTTAACTTCTTCCTTAGCTTCTACCTTAACTTCTGCAGTTTCTGCAGCTTCAACCTTAACTTCTTCGACTTTTTCTTCTGCCATGATATACCTCTTGAAAATATTGTTAATTGTCGGGCCAAATGTAGTAATTTTTTGATTTTTAGCAAAGATTGTAAAGCAAAAAATCCCTCTTTAGGCGTAGCGATTTTCCAACCAGTGGGCCAAAACCGTAATATCGGCCGGTCGGACCCCCGGAATTCGGCTTGCCTGGCCCAATGTGAGGGGCTTCTGGGCGTTCAGGCGCTGACGACTTTCGATACTGATGGCCGAAATCTGCATGAAATCCAGGTCCGGAGACAGCTTTACAGACTCCATCTTCTTCTGGTCGTCGATTTCTCGGGCCTGACGGTCGAAGAAACCGGCATAAATCTCTTCGGCATACATATACCACTGGTCGCGGCGGGAAATGTTCAAATCGGGAGTAGCCACCTTGAAAAACACTTCAGGGTCGATGCCGGGGCGGCGCAAAACGTTAATCCAGCGGGTACGTTCCGTTGCCAGGGCCTGACCACCTTCGGCCAGAATGCTGTTTGCCTCTTCGGGGAGGGCGCTGGTAGTTGCAAGACGTTCCTTTACAGTAGCCATCAGTTCCTGACGGCGGACCCAGTCGGCAAAGTCGGATTCCGACAGCATGCCGATCTTGCGGGCCTTTTCCTTGAGGCGGGCTTCGGCGTTATCGCTGCGGAGGAACAGACGGTATTCGGCACGGCTGGTAAACATACGGTAGGGTTCGTCCAGCAGAACGTTCACCAGGTCATCCACCATGACGCCCAGGTAGCTTTCGGAGCGGCCCAGAATCAGAGGTTCTTCGCCTTTAACTTTAAGGGCAGCATTAATACCAGCCATCAAACCCTGGCCAGCAGCCTCTTCGTAACCGCTGGTGCCACAAACCTGGCCGGCAAAATAGAGGCCGGGCACCTTCTTGCATTCAAAGGTGGGGTAAAGCTGGGTCGCATCTACGGAATCATACTCAACCGCATAACCGATCTGCAGCACCTTGGCGCGGGTCAAGCCAGGAATGGTATGAATGGCCTGGAGCTGAATATCCGCCGGCAGACTGGAGCTGAAACCGTTGATATACACTCGACCAATATCGGCCTGTTCCGGTTCCAGGAACAGCTGGTGGCCATCACGGTCGCCAAAGCGGTTGATCTTGTCTTCGATACTGGGGCAATAGCGGGGGCCCTTGCCGTGGATACGTCCACTGAACATGGGGCTATCCTTAAAGCCGCTACGCAGAATATCGTGAGTCTTTATGTTGGTGCGGGTAATCCAGCAGACGCAATCGTTGCGGACAAAGCTGTTCTTGGGGTCGCCCCAGAAGTAGTTCGCATCGCGGCCGGGAACGGCATTGTCCAAGTGGCGGTCGCTCATGGGCCACGGGGAATCGTCACCACGCTGCACTTCGCATTCGTTAAAGTCGATGGAATCCGGATCCAGGCGGCTAGGCGTACCCGTCTTAAGGCGACGGAGCTGCACCCCTTCGCGGGCCAGGCATTCCGAAAGCTTGTCGGAACTAGGCTCCCCGACTCGCCCACCGATGCTGGTATCCAGACCGGTAAACATCTTAGAAGCCAGGAAGGTTCCGCTCGTCACCACGATAGACTTGGTAATGTAACGCTTGCCGTCCAGCAAGGTCAATTCCAGACGGCCATCAGCCATACGTTCAAAGGCAGCCAGTTCCCCTTCGATTACATCCAGCCCCGGGAGGTTCGTAATCACTTCCTTCGCCACTTCGCTATAATACTTCATGTCGCACTGGGCGCGGGGTCCCCAAACGGCAGGCCCCTTGCTCATGTTCAACATGCGGAACTGAATACCGGCCTTATCGGTCAGCAAGCCCATCAGGCCACCCAAGGCATCGATATCGCGAACGATCTGGCCCTTGGCCACACCGCCCACAGCCGGGTTGCAACTCATGCGACCGATGGCATCAATTTCCATAGTCAGCATGGCCGTCTTTACGCCAAGTTTCCAGGCAGCATGCGTGGCCTCGATACCGGCATGACCGCCACCAATCACAACAACGTCGTATTCAGCAATAATCATAGGTTAGGATAAAGCGGATAGCAGAAAGGATAAGGGTTAAAACGAGATTAAAGCGGAAAGGATAAAGCGGAAAGGATAAAGGTTAAAGAATCGAGCTCATTAGAATCAGCCAAATCCTTTAACCTTTAATCTTTAACCTTTAAACTCTAAACTACTTAGCTGCGGGAGCAGGTGCTGCAGGAGCGGCAGGAGCTTCAGCCGGAGCTTCGGCAGCCTTGGGAGCTTCGACAGTCCAGACAACCGGAGTGCCCTTCAGCAAGGCAGCGATTTCGGTCTTCAAAGTTTCCTTTTCGCTTTCGAAGGAACCGTACAGCTTGTAGGTACCATCCGGGTTCACCAGGTAGACCTTGGGAACGTAGCCATCGCTATAGAGTTCGCCGAATTCGCGGGTTTCATCCCACACAACGTTAATGGTTTCGTCCCACTTGGCGTTGTCCATGAACTTACGGATGCCAACCTTGTTGTTTCCGCCGCTAGCAACAGCCAGGGTGGTCAGGCCGGTAGAAGCAAATTCCTTGGCGATGTCGAGAATCTGGGGAGCAGCGTGCTGGCAGTGGCCGCAAGTTGCAGAGAAGTAGAACACCAGGGCAGACTTGCCGGCGATGTCAGAAAGGTCGGTAGACTTACCGGTAACACCAGTTACAGGAACCTTGTAGTTCATGAGCTTGGGCATGCCGTTAGCGAGAGTATCGCCACGGAGTTCAGCCACGGCAGCCTTCACCTTTTCCTGTTCTTCCTGCTGCTTCTTCATGGCAGCCTGACGGAGTTCCTGAGCCTTCTGCTGGTAGCGCTGGCCCACTGCAGCCAGAGAATCCTGGGGCAGCTGGAGGGTAAGGGTCGAGTCCTTCACCTTGGCGGCAGCTTCCTTGATACCGAGAATGAAGTAGTCTTCATCAAGAGAAGTATCAAACTGGCCACCAATAGCGTTCAGCTGGTTACCGAACTGCATACCGATCAGGTAAGAGAACTTGGCATTGTCGCTGGACTGTGCGTTAATGGTAACGTTAGCACCGGTAGAAGCCTGGGCTGCAACAACAGGCAGGGCGTTGGTTGCAGAATCCATCCAGGCACGCATCTTCTGCTGGTCGCCTTCGAAAGAAGCGAAGGTTGCGCTATCCGGGCGGGTTGCCTGGGCTCGGTTACGGGCGATAGCAGTGTAACGGCCACCCACAGCCTGCAGGGAATCATCGGTCATCTGCGGCTTGAAGCTGGTATCCTTAGAAGCCTTCACCATGTCGCGTACGCCCTGGACCACAGCGTCCATGTACAGTTCTTCGCCCATCTGGCGAGGAATGAAGGTAGCGTTCTGACCACCAAACTGAGCACCAAGCATATAGGCGAACTTCTGGTCGTCGGTAGAATTGGCATCGATGGCAACAACCTTCTTGGCAGCCTGTTCATTACAGGCAACCAGAGCGAGGGCTGCGGCACCCAGAGCAAACTTTTTCATGTTCATTTTGTAATCTCCTAATTATTCAGCAAAATATTCCTTGGCCTTGGCGACAACGTCTTCCACCTTGACCATGGTGAATTCCTTTTCGTTGCGGAACTTCCATTCCACTTCGCCGTTAGCAAGACCCTTCTTGCCGATAGCGATACGGACCGGGGAGCCCCACAGGTCGGCATCCTTGAACTTGACGCCCGGACGTTCGTCACGGTCATCCACGAGAACGTCGATACCATTAGCTTCCAGTTCAGCTTCGAACTTTTCAGCCAGTTCGACCAGTTCCGGTTCCTTGCCGATGGGAACGATTTCCACCTGGAAGGGAGCGATGGACTTGGGCCAGATGGGGCCGAAGTCATCGTGGCTATTTTCAACAACAGAAGCCATCAAGCGGCCAATGCCGATACCGTAGCAGCCCATGATGGCAGGAGCGGTGGTCTTTTCGGCAGTAAGATACTTGGCACCCATGGATTCAGAGAACTTGGTACCCAGCTTGAAGATGTTACCCAGTTCGATACCGCGGGTTTCAGAAAGTTCGCCACCGCAGCTGGGGCACTTGCAGCCGCCCTGAGCTTCGGCGATGTCGGCCACTTCGAATGCCGGGAAGTCGCGCTTCGGGGTGCAGTGCAGCAAGTGGTAGTTTTCTTCGTTTGCGCCCATAACGAGATCGCAAGCGTCAGCCAGAGCTTCGTCAACGATGATGCGGGTGTCGTGTGCGCCGATGGGGCTAGCAAAGCCCGGCACCATGCCGCAAGACTTGATGAGAGCGTCGTCTGCGGGGTAAAGTTCCTTGGCCTTCAGCAGGTTGTGGAGCTTGATTTCGGAAACGTCCAGGTTGCCCGGAACCATGACGGTAATGAGCTTGCCTTCGAAGTCGAAGAACACGCACTTGGCGGTGGACTTGGGATCGATCTTCAGGAATGCGCTCAGTTCTTCAATAGACGGGCAGTGGGGAGTTTCAACCTTTTCGGGCATGGCATTGGCGTCGCCCTTGTAGGTTTCGCGGGTAAACTTTGCAATTTCACGGTTAGCCTGGTAGCCGCACTTCTTACAGAGGATCAGGTAGTCTTCGCCGTTGGGAGTGTCCAGCATGAATTCGTGGGCAACCTTACCGCCCATGATGCCGGTATCGCTCTGCACCACCACCGGTTCAATGCCTACGCGGCGATAGATGCGGAGGTAGGCGTCATATTCTTCCTGGTAGTGCTTGTCCAGGTCTTCCTGAGAAGAGTGGAAGCTGTAGGCATCCTTCATGAGGAATTCGCGAACGCGGATCAGACCGCCGCGGGCACGGGCTTCGTCGCGGTACTTGGTCTTGAACTGGTACAGCATGAAGGGCAGCTGCTTGTAGCTGTTCAGAACGTAACGGGCCATATCGGTCATGGCTTCTTCGTGGGTCATGGCCAGCACCATGTTGTGGTTGTTACGATCCTTAAAGCGGAGAAGTTCTTCGCCAATGGCCTGGTAACGGCCAGATTCGCTCCACAGGTCTGCGGTCTGAACCACAGGCAGATCCACTTCGATACCGCCAATCTTGTTCATTTCTTCGCGAACAATGTTGGTGATCTTCTGGATCACGCGGAAACCCATGGGCATCATGGAATAGATACCGGTGGAAACGGGCTTGATGTAGCCGCCGCGCATCAGGAAGATGTGGCTGGGCATGGTAGCGTCGCTGGGCGTTTCGCGGAGCGTGACGTAGAAGTACTTAGAGAGTTTCATAACGATCCTTTAAATCCGTATGGACTATAAGACAAATTTTTCGGGCGAAAATTTAGCAATATTACAACAGCTATTTTTTTAAATGTCAGGGTTTGGCACCGCCAATTTTGTATTTTTTCGGCCATGGAATTTATAGATAAAGTTCGCAACAAGCCTTCCGTTCAAAAAATCATGAAGTTTTTCCCGGCAATCGCCTTTTTAGGCGGTTTCGGCTGGGATTCCATTACCCTGGGAATGTCTATCGATGATTCGGACCTGTGGTTTCTGCTGGCCTACTACACCGGCGCCCTGATCCTGGTCATTTTGCTGTCTGCCCGCCTGGAACACCCTGAAGGATGGACCAAGGAGCGCCTGGCAGCCGCTGCCGCCGCACAGCCTGTAAGGCCCGCCGCCAAAAGCACGGCAAAAACCGACAGCAAGGCCGAAGCAAAGGTTGAACCCCCTGCCGAAATCAAGGCAGAAGCCCCCAAGCCCGCAACTGCCGCCAAGGCCGCCCCCACCGGAAAACTGGGCAAGGCCGCCGAAATGGCAGCAGGAGTGGCCGCAAATGCAGCAGGTGTAGCCGCAAACGCCGCGGGAGTTGCCGCCAAGGCAACTGCAAATGCCGCCGCAAACGCCGCAGGAGCTACCGCCCGAGCCGCAGCAAACGCCGCCGGGAAGCTGGCCGACAAGGTGGGCTACGAAAGTACCGCCATCCCCCAGAACGCCATCGTCGTAGAGCACCACTTCCTGGACCGCGAATGGAGTCCCGTCTGGAAGGACCGTTTCACTTGGGCCCTGCAGTTCTTCTTCGGCGGCATGTTCAGCGCCCTGGTGGTCTGCTATTTCAAGAGCAGCGGTTCCATCGCCTCCTTCATCCTCGTTATTTTACTTGCAATCCTCCTGGTCGGAAACGAATTCCTCAAGAAGCATTACGAAAGTTTCGGCTTGAACCTGGCGCTGTTCTGCCTGCTGGGGACCATGTTCATGAACTTCACCATCCCCCATGTGGTTCACCGCATCGGTTTCGGATGGTTCTTCCTCTCTACACTTCTTTCCTTCGGCATCTGTACCGCCATCTGGAAGATTTCCCGCCGTTCCAAGGGCGTCCTGATTGCACCCGCCCTCATCAGCATCCTGCTGGTGGTTGCTTACCTCATGAACTGGGTTCCGCCTGTTCCCCTGGTATTAAAGCAACACATGGCCTGCCAGAATTTTGACAAGGCCACCTACACCTGCGACATGGACGAACCCACCTTCCTGCAAAAGATCGGCCTGGGCACCCCCACCGTCCATAAGCAAGAAGGTAACGAAGTCTACTTCCTGGCCTCGGTTTATGCCCCCGCCAAGCTCAAGGCCGAAATAGAATACCGCTGGTACTACGAAGACCCCACCACCGAAAAGTTCAAGCTGACCGACAAGATCTCTTCGGGCCGCATGGTCATTAACGGTGGCCGCGAAACCGGATTCCGCAGTTTCTCTCGCAAGAAGAACGCGCCCCCCGGCAAATACCGCGTAGAAATCGCCTACAAGAACGGCGCCGTGATTGGCGCAGGTGCGTTCGAGGTCTTTGACGCCACCCCCGAAGACACCTTCGTCCGCGATACCCTGCAGTAATCAACCTGACTCCCCTACATAAATATTGGCTATGTTCTTTCAAAGTGTAGATGTAATATAACTATCTAAAAAACACACCCTTTTAGAAACTGAGATTTACCTACCTAAAAACTGTATCTTAGATACTTGGTCTAACCTAATCTTTGTTGGGTTAGACCATTTTTTCAGTAAATTCAACATAAAATGGCAGTCCTACACTCTAATAGAACATAGCCTAAAAACAACAAGAAAAAGAACAAGTCTCGCAAGAACAGCTTCAAAATCGAGTCGCTCGAACCGTGCCTCATCAACAATTTCTATTTTCTTTCTTTGGAGTAAAAAAATGAATCGACTGTTACCTTTTGCCCTTGCCCTTGTTGCCGCTACCATGTGCTTTACCGCCTGCGGTGACGACGACAGCAGCAGCTTCGTTGAACCGGAAAAGGAATCCTCGTCTAGCGAAATCCTGAGCAGCGGCGACGAAATTTCCGTGAACTCGAGCGACGACGAAGGCCTCGACGCCGCCTCCAGCAGCGGGAAGACTTCCAAGAATAGCTCCTCGAGCAAGGGAAGCTCCGCAAAATCGAGCGAAAGTGCCGCCTCCAGCAGCAGTGTCATCCCCGGCACCGACCGGGGATCTAGCAGCAGCGGGGTGGCATCGTCGAGCAGCGTCTTTTTGCCCCGCCGTTGCGAGGAGGGCGCCAAGGACACAGTTGTAAAAGAAAATTCAACTGCGTATATGACGTGTAGGGATAACTATTGGCGAACGGATACGATAATTTACCCACCCAAGCCCAAGGTTTACCCGAACATGGACCGCCAATTCGAAAACCCGTACAGCACACTCAGCGAGTTCACGGACCCGCGTGACGGCCAGAAGTACACGACGCTGATACTCCACAAGCGTGATAGTGACAAGAAGATAATTGACGACGATTCCATCGAGGTTTTCGCGCAGAACCTGAACTACGGCGAGATGGTGGACTCGAGCGTCCACCGGCTGGACGACGGCAAGGTGGAGAAGTACTGCGAGCTGAACGACGAGTGGTTCTGCGAGAACGGCTGGGGCGGCCGCTATACTTGGAGCGAGGCGATGGGGATATCGTCGAAGTACGATTCCGTGCTCTGGAAGGATACGACCGGCGGCAACACCCGCATACACCAGGGCATCTGCCCGGAGGGCTGGCACATCATGAACGGCTACGAGTGGGAAAACTATACGGCGGGAGGCGGATTGAGCATGGCGTCGAAGGCGAACTGGACAACGGACAAGACCGGCGCGAACCTGCTCGGCATGTCCGTGCTGTTCGACATGCGCGACTATGAACTCAGCTGGATGCTGACGAACTTCTTTACACCCGCAGAAGAATCCGCAACGATTGCTTATAGTGTCCATGTAAATGACGTTTATGTTAAAATGGGGGCTGCTCAGAAATCTGAACTCAACAGATTCCCTGTCCGCTGCGTCAAGAATTACTAGCCGCCTGACATAATCCAGGCCAAATTCAAGAAATTTTAAACAAAAAAGGCACGGCGATACACCGTGCAGGGGGGAATCTTTGTCCAATATCAATAAAAACAGGCTATGTTCTTTCAAAGTGTAGATGTAATATAACTATCTAAAAAACACACCCTATTATAATCTGAGATTTACCTACCTAAAAACTGTATCTTAGATACTTGGTCTAACCTAATTTTTGTTGGGTTAGACCATTTTTTAGTATTTTAGCCTAAATATTAAAGGTCAGACGAACTCTTTCGCGGATCAAACCCATAAAAACAAAACGGACTAAACCTGCATCAAAGCAAAGTTTAGTCCGTTTTTTTTGCGCCATTCCGAGGTCTACAGCCCCGAGGGAGCCCGCAGCAATTACTTACTCGGGCTGATTTTGTTCAGGCCGATTACTTGCCCAGGCCGAAGCGGATAGCGCGTTCACCCTGCACGCGGAGCACATACACGCCGCTATTCAGGGAGCTCAGGTCAACCATCTGACCGGCAGAAACATTGCCGCTCATGGCTGCACGACCGCGAAGGTCCACAACTGCATACTGCAGGTCCTTGCCGCGAGAAACGCTGAAGTTCATGTTGCCTGCGCCCATGCGGATTGCAGAAGCCTGGGCAAGCATAATGGGCTTGCGTTCGATACCCACCACAGGTTCGCTCTGGGTCAGCTTGTAAAGGAACTCGAAGGCTCTCTTCTGCACTTCCTTTTCGTACTTGGGATCGTCATCGTAGAATTCGTGGGCAACACCTTCGACAAAGTAAGTTTCGTGTTCAATCTTCTTCTTGGTCAGCAGGGAGTCAATCACATAGCTGCCATACAGAGTGGGAGCGTGCAAATCCAAGGCATAAGAAGCCACAGTGGCACCCAATTCAGAAGGAATCAGGTTCTGCAGCACCTTGGCCACATTGCTCAGGGGGCGACCCGTCTTGAAGTAAACGGTTTCATCCTTGGTGCCGTGAATCAGGAGCACCGGAGTCTTGTTGTCACCAATCATCTTCAGGTTGTGAACGGCACCCCACAGGGCAACCACACCGTTGGCAAAGGGATTTCCCTCAGAACCGTAATCATCCAGGAGACCCAGGTCAGGAGCGCCCTTCTTCTTGATATAAGAGGGGAAATCATCTTCGGTACGGGCATAAACATCTTCCAGGGAGATGATTGCGCCGGCGCTATTTCCGAGGAGGTAGATACGTTCGGGGTTGATGCCGTACTTGTCGGCGTTGGCACGGAAGTAACGAACGGCGGCACGAACGTCCTGAACGCCACGGTAAACGGCGCGGGCGAAGTCAACGCTATCGATGCTGAGCTGCTTATCCTTACCGGTCAAGGTTACGCCCAGGCGGTATTCAATGGAAGCGGCCACGTAACCGCGGGCAGCCAGGGAGTCGCAATAGTTCACGGACTTCTGTTCGAAATCGTCCTTGGCACCGGCCACCATGGCACCACCATGACTCACGATCACCAGGGCACGATCCTTGGCCTTGTCATCCTTCGGTTCATAAAGGTCCAGCTTCAGGTCGCGCTTTTCGGTATCATTTTCGTTGTTGTAGAAGTAGGCGACCGTCGTGGGGTCCTGCTTCAGAATTGAAGCTGCCTGATTGTACTTCAGCAGGGATTCCGTAATGGTATGATAGGAGCTGAGGTGCGGCACCTTGGTAGCGAAGCTAACGTCAGTAGTCTTCTTGACCTTGAACTGGCGATCCTTATAGCGTTCTGCGGCAGTTGCAGACGTCGAAAGAACCAACATAGAGAGCGCAACGGCGGCTACGCCCCATGTTTTTGATGAAAAATAGTTCATATTCTCTTCCTTTCTTAAAAATTCGGCGGGAAATATAGACAAATTTTCATAAATTTGTAGGTATGACAAAGATTAAAACCGCAACTCTGCAAGGAAAGTGGACTGGTGATACCAAGTCCAACAACGAATGGTACAAGGCCGAAGCCCGCAAGCTCAAAGGCCAGGGTGTTGATATCATCATCCTCCCCGAAATGTTCCACACGCCCTACTTCCCCTTCGAAGAAAACGCCGACTTCTTCGACATGGCCATCGAAAAAGATGACGTCCTTGTTCAGGAATGGCAGAACATCGCCCGCGAATTGAACGCCGTCGTGGTGTTCCCCTTCTTCGAAAAGCGCGCCCGCGGCATCTACCACAATTCAGCCTTTGTCTTTGAACGCGACGGAAGCATCGCCGGCCTTTATCGCAAGAGCCACATTCCCGACGATCCCGCCTTCTACGAAAAGTATTACTTCATCCCCGGCGACACCGGCTTTGAACCCATCCAGACTTCCGCCGGCAAGATCGGCGTGCTGATTTGCTGGGACCAGTGGTTCCCCGAAGCCGCCCGCATCATGAGCCTGAAGGGCGCAGACCTTCTGATCTACCCCACCGCAATCGGCTGGATGAAATCCGAACCCGCAGAACTTTACCCCCGTCAGCAGGACAGCTGGACCACCGTCATGCGCGGCCACGCCATCGCCAACCGCACCTTCGTGCTTTCTGCAAACCGCATCGGCACCGAAGGCGAACTGACCTTCTGGGGAACAAGCTTTGTTGCAGCCCCCGATGGCTACCTGATCAAGAAATGCGATACCGATTTCCTGGGAGCCTCCATCGTCGAAATCGACCTGGGCGAAACTGAATTCAATCGCCGCTGGTGGCCGCACTTCAGAGACCGCCGAGTAGACCTGTACGGCGACATCCTAAAAATCTGGTGCGACTAGGACGCACCTTCGGTGCGTTGAGGTTTAGGGAGGCGTCGCCGACCGACCTCATCGCTCAAACCTAAAAATGGATTTATCTATGGCTACATCTAATTCTCTCCGATATCCCGCTGAATGGGAAGAACAGGCAGCCACCTGGCTCGCCTTCCCCCACAATCCCAAGAACTGGAACGGCGAACGCGGCGTAAAAATCCGCGCCTTCTATTTCAAGCTGATCAAGACCATTACCGATTTCCAGCCGGTCAACGTCATTGTCCCCAGTCAGAAGTTCTTCTCTGACGAAGAAAAAAGTATCCTGGCCTCCTGCAAGCACCCGGCCAACGTCATGGTCATCAAGAACAACGACATCTGGATCCGTGACTACGGTCCGTTCTTCATGCAGAAGGGCAAAAAGAAAGTCATCGTAGAAACCCAGTTCAACGCCTGGGGCGCCAAGTTCCCCCCTTGGACTCTCGACAACAAGATTCCCGCAGCCATCGCCGAAAAGACCGGAACCAAGCTGGTCAAGAGCGTTCCCTACATCTTTGAAGGCGGCGCCATCGAAGTGAACGGCGACGGTCTGGGCATCACCACCCTGGATTGCCTTATCGGCAAGAACCGCAACGCCGACAAGGACCTGCCCAAGGTTGTAAAGGCCCTCTGCAGCGCCTTTGGACTCCGCGATCTGCTGGTCCTCCCCCACGGCCTCCACGGCGACCACACCGACGGCCACATCGACAACGTCGCCCGCTTCGTAGAAAAAGACCGCGTGGTCATGTGCTGGGCCGAAGGCAAGTCCCCCAATGCCCCCATCCTCGCCGAAGCCAAGTACCTGTTGGAAGCCTGGCTCAAAAAGCACTACGGTGATTCCGCCAAGGTCGACACCCTCCCCATGCCGCCCCAGCGCACCTTGCCCACCGGCGAAATCATGCCAGCAAGCTATATGAACTTCATTTATGCAAATGGAGCATTGATTTTCCCCAAATACAAGTCTCCTAACGATGCCGTCGCTATGAAGTATTTCCAGAGCGTCTATCCTGACCGCAAAGTTATTGCGATCGATAGCCGAACCGTTCTGGAAGAAGGCGGAAGCCTTCACTGCATGAGCAAGCACGAGAACGCGTAGTTCAAGCGAACTCTTTGAAATATGGGCCGCAGAAAAAAACTGCAACCTGTAAGAAAAGCCTCTTGATTCAAGAGGCTTTTTCTTTTGGACTTGTAGAAAATGCAGAACGTTTGTGCAAAGCAAAAAAAACGTCCCCCCCCCAAAAAAAAAGAGGAACGTTTCTCAGATTTTTTACTTGAAATTTTCAAGTAGTTTCTATGCGTTTTCCAGCAGTTTCTGGACGCTCTGGGCAAACTTTTCCAGGCTGGGGTCGCGGGCGCCCATCAGGAGGATGGTATCACCGGGCTTGGCGTCGGCGACCATAGCCTTGGCACATTCATCACGCTTTTCAATGTAACGAGCATCTGCGCCAAGGGCCACCAGGTCGTTGGCCAGATCGCCTGCGGAAATGTCGCGAGTAACCGTTCCACCAGCGTAGTAGATTTCGCTGAAGTACATTGTGTCGGCGGCACGTTCCCCGTCTGCGGAGGCTGCGTCGGAACCGCGCAGAGCCTTGTTGATGAATTCAACCAGATCGTTACGCAAGAAGCGAGTAGGTCCAAATCCATGAGGCTGGAACCAAGCCAGAACGCGGCCCTTGGTGAAACTCTGGGCGCTCAGGATACTTGCAGAAATCTTTGCTGGATTGTGGGCAAAGTCATCCACCAGGGTAACGCCATTGAAGGTGCCAAGAATCTGATGACGGCGGAACACGCCCGGGAAGGAGCTGAGGGCGTCCGCGCAGGTGCGGAGGGAAACGCCGGCCTTGAGCGCGGCTGCGGTTGCAGCCAGGGCATTTTCCATATTGTGGCGGCCCGGCAGCGGTACCGTAAACTTCACCAGTTCATTATTGTGACGGCAACGGAAAATGATGCTGGGGCCTTCCGTGCGGAAATCAATTCCCTGGACGCCCACATAGCTTTCAGTACCGAAGTCGTTATGACGATCCTGGCTGAAAGGCTTTGCCAGCGGATGGGCGTCATTCACGATCAAGGTCTTGCCGTTATTCAAAATGTTGTCGCGGAACTTGCCGAAGATTTCCTGCAGTTCGCTCATTTCCTTATGGTCCTTATCCACGTTGAGAATAAGACCTACTTCAGGTTCGTAGCGGACCAGCGTTCCATCGCTTTCGTCAGCTTCAACCACCAGCCATTCGCCCTTGCCGCTGACAGCATTACCGATCTTACCTTCCTTCTGCAAATTCACAAGGCCAGCGCCAGTCATTACAGAAGGCTGCAAACCGGCGTACTGCAGAATGTGGTAAATCATGGCAGTCACAGTGGACTTTCCACTAGTACCGCTCACAGCAATGGTCTTTGCTTCCTTGGAAATCTTGGCCAGCATTTCACTGCGGTGCATCACCTTCACACCAAGTTCCTTGGCACGCTTCAAATCCGGATTGGAATCTTCGATGGCGGTGCTGACCACAACGGCGGTCAAGTCTGCGGAAACACCTGAACCATCCTGGGCAAAGCACTTGATACCGCACTCCTCCAGCTGCTCCATAACCCGGGGCTTCTCGCAGTTGCCAGCAAGATATTCACCAAACTGACGATCAGATCCGCGAACATCAACACCGCGGCCAACCAAGTACTGGCCAATGGCACTCATGCCAACACCAGCAACACCAATAAAGAAATAAGATTCCATCATTACAAAGCCTTCTTCCGTTTCCTAGAAACCTTTTTTTTCAAAACTTTTTTCTGGTAATTTGAATAATACAAATGATCCACCGTATCATTCACGAAATATACATCTGCATGTTCATATCGCAACGTTAATGAATCAGAATTTTCATTAAACCAATCCCCCAAAAGTGTATCCATCTTATTATAAATCCAATGATCCTTGTTTCTAAAATCAAACTCGGCTTTATACATTCGGTCTCGCGAATAACCAACATCCATCCAATTTCCAGTTCGAAGTCCATTTTTGCACCGAGGTAAAGATTCATCAAGACCTTTCTTGATATACACTGCTGAAAGGGTATCTTCTACGGTGTTAGAATCGGAAATCAAGCGATAAGTTACACTATCAAAAGAGCATTCAAAATACTGAATGGAGTCATTTCGAGATTCAACAGAATCTTGTAACGAACATCCTTCACAAAGGAAATCACTGAGTCTGGGGATTTTTAAGCCATTTCTCCAGGAAAAAATAAACTCAGGTTTTTGGGTATTTTCAGGAATAGAATCTACAACGGCAATGGACTTGACAACCTGTTCACAAACCGCCGAGTCAGACTTCGTAGGATCGTAAACCAACTCGTAATAGAAAGGGTGCTTTGGGGCCGCCTTATTTTTTCCTTTAAGAAGAACTCTCACTAAAGAAATATTCAATCGCCTAGGCACGCCATCCAAAGTATCCTCATAGACTCTCTGTCTAACAAAAAGGACATCATCCGTATTTTCATTTTCTAAATCACGGGGACCTGCCATCAGCGGGACCAATTGCATTTTAGATCCAGACGGTCCTATCAGGAAATAACCCGGGCGTTCCCAATGATCTAGGATTCTAAAGGTCCAATCCTTAGGTATTTTCAATGTGACATGCTGAGAACGGGAACTGAAGAAAGGAGTCTCCATTACCACAAGTTTCGTATTGGAGACAGAAGGTTTTTGAACCTCATTCTTCGGAGTCTCATCCTCACAGGCACTTAAACAAAATGCCAAAGTCAAAAGAATGTAGACGATAACCCTTTTCATGCCCAATAGAAACTTAGCGACCTTCAATCATCAATTATAAAAGGTTCGGATCGATTGTGGGTTCGTAACCGGGTTCTACGAAGTCTTCCTTGGCAATTCCCTTCTTGCGGGCGGCCTTCATCTGCTTGATAAGCTTGCGTTCGGCAGCCTTGGCCTTACGGGCAGCGGCACGTTCCTTACGTTCAGCAAAACGCTGGGCACGAGTCTTACGTTCCTTATAAGGAGCAGCTTCTTCCGGAGTGATGGCCAGGAGTTCGTCGCTTTCGTATTCGTCGATGTAATCGCCCTCGTCCTCAAAACGCATTTCGGGATCCAGTTCGCGGAAGGCGGTATCGTCTTCAGAGAAGTTGGGAGCGTCTTCGGGGCATTCCTTCTTCAAGAGTTTCAGCACCTTGTCGAAAGGCTTTTCCAGAGGAACCTTGAACTTCATCTTCTTGCCGGTAGTCGGGTGAATCAGTTCAATCTTCACAGCCTGCAACAACTGGGCCGGAGCAATTTCCAGAACCTGTTCTGCATATTCGCGCATCAAGGGAGACACGCGGTTCAGGCAACCTTCGCGACCATCGTACAAGGGATCGCCCACCACAGGGTGGCCCATGTAACGGCTATGCACGCGGATCTGGTGAGTACGGCCGGATTCCAGCTGCAGTTCCAGAAGGGTTGCAAAATTAAAGAACTTCTTGGCGGTATAATGGGTACGGCTTTCCTTGCCGCCATTGACCACAGCCATCTTCAAGCGGTTCTTGGGATTACGACCAATGGGCGCATCGATAGTACCTTCCAAGTCGCGAACATGGCCCCACACCAGAGCGTTATAGGTGCGGTGCAAAGTGCGGGTTTCCAACTGATGTGCCAGATGACGGTGAGCGTTGTCATTTTTGGCAACCACCATCAAACCCGGAGTGTCCTTATCCAAACGATGGACAATACCCGGGCGCAGAGCGCCATTGATGGTAGAAAGGTTTTCCTTGAAATGGTACAGCAAACCGTTGGCCAAGGTACCGCCCTTTACGCCGGCACCCGGATGCACCACCAGATTACGGGGCTTGTTGATCACCACAATATCGTCATCTTCGTAAACGATATCCAGAGGAATTTCTTCCGGTTCCAGGGTAGAGGCTTCCTTTTCGGGAACTTCACCGCAAACCACCACCATACCCGTTTCTACACGGAAGTTCTTGGGAGTGGCCACCCCACCCACCTTCACTTCGCCGGCAGCGATCATCTTCTGCACATCGGTACGGGAAACATTTTCAAGAACGCCAACAAGGAACTTGTCGATGCGTTCACCATTCTTCTTTTCGTCTACGAGATAATTCATACAAGGGTAAAGATAGAAAAAAGCCAAATCCCATTTAAGATTGGAATACAGCAAACAGTACAATTCAGACTTTTTGGATTTATATTAATCGGTATGCGATACTGTATACGATGTGCAAGGGATATCGGTGAAGGGCACGAGTATTGCCCTCACTGCGGGACTCCGCAAAAGAGCCCCCTGCCTCGCCCAGTACCTGCAAAAAAGAAAGCGATCTGGTTTAAGATCGCAATTATCGTGGGAATCGTGCTGGTATTGATTATCGCGGTCTGCGTATCCATGGCACTCACCGTGTACGAAGATTCGAAAACCAATCCCGACGCCATCATCCACAACGCAAACGGGTCCATCACCACCACTGCAAAGACACTGCTCAAGGAATTCAACGACAACGAAATCCGCGCCGGCGAAATGTTCAACGAAAAGCGGGTCTCTTTCTCGGGATGCGTGGAATCCGTCAACGACATGCTCCTCTTTTCGACGGTTCACATCAACAACTGCGGAATCCTGGGCTCAAAAACCATCAAGGCCATCTTCCCCACCTCGGCCAAAAAAGACCTGGCCACCCTGGTAAAAGGGAACAAGGCGACCATCACCTGCACCATCGTAGATGGCGGCAACATCATGGGCGTCCTGGCAAAGGAATGCCTTGTAAATCGCTAGAAGTTAACGGTTCCAGCCGGAATGGCCGTCTCCATAAAGCAGGGGGCCGTTATCATCGGGGTGACCTCCCCCGGTAACCGCGCCCTTCACTCCAAGCCAGCCACGCATCCTTTTGATACGTTCGGCCTTGCGCTTTTCGTCATCAAGTTTCTTCTCTTCATCCATAATGGCCCAAATATAGCCAAATCGGCCCCTAATTGAGAAATATCGCCTTCGTAAACGCCCCCAATGGTCAGTTCACTATTCTGATAAACACGAATACCGTTGGAGCATCAAGGTATTTAAACAAATTCGAAGACATTTTAAAGGTTCAACTTTAAATCATTCTGAATAATAGAGAACATATCATCCTTATGAATCGCAGCCATTTCTTGCGTCCAATTTCCGTTATTAGACTTTGTCATCGCAGCCATAACCTTCAGTTTCATACTTTGTTCTACAACACTTCCAAAACTGCTGATTTTTCCAACCGGTTCATTGTTAGAAAACTTAGAATTTCCAGAAACGGTAACCAAGGCTAGATTGCCAAATGAATTCAAGTCTCCATCATCCCAAGCTTTTCTTTCAGCAGGATGCTGTGGTGAGAAATGTTCAATGGAATTACGATATTGATACTGATAGTTTTCCATTTTACTTATAACAGAAGATCCATTATAAGAGAAGCCATCGCGCCAAAGCAAGTAGTCTAAATACGTGAATACGATTCGTTCAATACCAAAGCCAGAGGCGTTTTCATAATTGCTTTCCTGAACTTTTGTACAGCAATACTTTTCTAGCAAAGGAATCAATTCTACATTTTCATTTTTATACAGTGCAAGTAAAACATCAGTAATCCAATGCATCATCTTGGGAGAAGTATAGGTAATCCTCAGGCAAGATTCCAGCATTCTTATACTTTTTGTTTTTTCGGTATCAAAACGAGTTTTATCTTCGATACTTTCAGAATCTGCATCTGTTTGCGTATTGTATGTTCCGAAATACTGAGGCTTTAGAGAATCTTTTTTCTTATCATGATAGGCCTTTATGCCCTGAAGCATCCAACGGCCCTCTTCGCGGTAATCCTTGTAGAATTCGCGTTTGATTATATATTTGTCCAACAAATAACGGCACTTTAGTAAAGTGAAAATAAAAGTCTTGGCTTTTTCAGAGTTTTCCCAGTAAACCATTAAAGATTTAAGAAACTTTTTATCATCAAGGCTATCCAAATTGGAGAAATTTGGGCCAGAAATAACAGCATTTACATGTAACAAAAAATTAGGGAACGAAATTACCGATTCAAAACGTTCTTGTTCATCCTTTGAATCGTTCTTAAGTTTATCACCATCTTTTAAAACGGCTCCACCTTTTAAAAATTCGACCAATTTAAATGTTACATCATCTTCTTCAGATTTTACTGTAGAAGTGCAATTTGCCGCGGCGCTTTCAAAAGAATCACAATTAAAGCCAGTCCAGTCTTCGCCAAATAACTTTTTTCTAGATTCCGTATCAAAATTCATTTGAACGTATGAATCCATTAAAGCACAGGCATCCCAAATCTTGGCGGCAACAACGGCATCATTCTTATCGAGAATTGCAAGAATTCTTGCCTTAACAATTTCGTGAGGAGTCAGCTGTTCTCCTCGAGTATTCATTATTTCAAAATAATGATTAAGGTCTATTCCTTCTGGAACCTGTACACGGGCAATCTTGATTTTAGATAATTTTTCGTAGAAATTATCGTACGCAGCAGAATCTTTCATTTTTGATTTAAAGAAATTTTCAATGATATCGTAGCCAGTTTTCAGTTCCGTCGACAGCCATTCTGAAGAAGGGGCCCCCGTCTTCATTTTTTTGAAGGTGTCATTAGATTTATCGCGTGCTTCAAAGGTTAGTGCATCTTCAGCCACACTCTTTTTCAAGCAAAGCATCATTAAATAAAGAGTGGTCAAACGTTGCTGTCCATCGATTACTTCAAAATTATTGCCTGACTTATTGACAATCAAATTTCCCAAATAATAATCATCAGTTACATCAAGAATATCTTGAAGTAATTGTTCTATCTGATCCTTTTCCCACGCATAGTTTCGCTGGTAAATAGGAACCACATAATGAACATTTTTAAAAATATCTGCAACACTCAACATTTGTGGTTGCACAACATTCTTCGTATTGGGATTAATCTGCATTTACGCCTCCACCCCAGAATATTTATCCCAAAGATCAAAATAGGATTTGACACGATTTTGATAACTTTTCTTTTCGCTAGGGGTTGCCTTGGTTTTGTCAGGTCTTGCCAACGCAACAGAAAACAACTCGTTGGGATTGTTCATCATACTGATTTCATAAAAGATATTGAGTCCGTAATTGATAGAATGTTCGCCTCTGGCATACTTATTCACAGATTCTTCATAAACACTATACAAAGAGATCCTTAATACATACACCCACGAGAACAAAGTACAAAAGACAGAATCATTCAAACAATTCATTCCAAATCTATCAACAAAAAACATGACTGCATTAACAAAAAGATTTCGAACTAGCCAATCACCGCGGCCACCGTTAGAAAGTTCCGGATACTTGAATGCAATTTGTACATTAATCTGTTTGTACAGTTCTAGATAATGTAAGGTATATGCAAAAAAGCGCTTTCCCGCAATTATAGGCTGAGTCAACTGAAATTGACAAATCTTTCGATCCGAAAGCAATTCATAAACATTGCTTTGGTTAGCCTGTTCTATGTAAAGATTGGCTGCCTTATGGTAAACAGAGAAATTAAAACCGGAATTTCTTTGAATGCCCTTGAAAGTGTTAATGTCCTTGGATGAATATCCAAGACCATTTAAGCGACGATGCCATTGCACCAAGGGATAAAGCGAATTTTCAAAGAGCGCAGCAAGCTGTTTTTGGTCAGAATTTTCCCAGGTGTTTATGATCTGAGTTTTGGTCTCCACAGAATCGTCATTCATTTCCCTTAAATGATAAGACTTAAGCAAATCATGGGGAGCCAGTTCCTTGCCTCTTGAATTCTGAGAATCGAAAAACTGAAAAGCAGATTGTTCACTTGGAGCTGAAATAACAACCAATGAGCAATGCTCCTGAACATAGTCCATCAGTTTTTTTCGTTTGTCTTCTGTAAAGTTTCCACATAGCTGACTCAGAATTATAAAATTCTGAGATATAGCAGGCTTAGAAGCCCTGCCATATTCTTGAGACAACAATCCATTTACGAAATTATTATCCAAACAATAAAAAAGGATGGACAAGGTCGTTAAACGTTGCTGTCCATCCACAATTTCCATTTGTTCTCCATTTTCATAGAGAATAACCGATCCCATACGATATTCCTGAATGGAATTTTCGCACGCATTCACTACATCATGAAATAAGGTTGATGCAGCCTTTACACTCCAAGTGTACGGTCGTTGATAAGGTGGAACGCACAAAGGCCAAGTCAGTAATTCCTTAAGCCAAACAATTTTGGGATCAACATTCATAGCTTACTATACCTTCCATCTTCATTGCGTTGAATTTTACCAAGATTCCAAAGCCACAGAAGCCTAAATGAAGCCTGCGCATTTGTGGACCAATCTACATTGAAATTATCATTGAGATAGATACGAACATCATTGTCCGATACGGGGTTTTCAGAGTTTTCAACAAAAGACAATGTTTCTTCAATTCCAAAAATTCGTTCGTTCAATATTTCAAAAGCAGCATCTTTTGAAGGGTTTTCTATGAAAGATTCTGCAGAAGGCGTTAGTTTATATTTTTTATCGACAAGTTGAACTAAGCCGAGATTTGAGAAAATCGTACTCATGTAGCTAGCAATTGTTTTATCACTATTTACAGAATCATATTGTGTTTTAAACCATTTCACCATATCTTCTTTTGACTTGGGCTGGCTTTTTAGTGCATTCAAAACATCAAGCAAAGAATCATAATAATGATCGATTCCGCCTGGCAAAGGCCAAATAGACATCCTTTTTTCCAAAATCAAACTAGAATCATCGTCCTCTAAAGATTCAAAATAGTCTTCATCCAAAGAAATCAATTCTGTCTTTTTGGACTTGACACCTATTTCATACTTAATCAGCAACTCTAAAAGTTTTTTCCCATTAACAAGGGAAACCGGCATTTTATTTGGAGCGGAAGCCTCTTCTTTAGCAGCCTTTGTGAAATCAGCAGTTGTAATAATCAAACCTCTCTGATCAACTTCTGCAGCGCCGCGAAGTTCTCTAACAACATTGTCACTAACATTGTGAGAATATCGTTTAACTTGAACGGCGGTTTTAACATTTGTAAAACCATAAACAGTAAGATTCGCTTTTACATCTATGCCTCCATCTCCAGACCGCTTAGTCACTTCTACATTCTCATAACCAAGTTTTTCGAGAAGATCTCCGATGAGATGTTCAAAAATAAACGGATCTGTATTCAACAGGCGTTCTTTCAAAGCTATCGTCTGAGCCTCATTATATTCAAGAATCAGCTGTTCAGGACTTTTTTCTTTATTAGACTTAGTCGCAGCAGTGAACAAACCCTTACCCACTTGGACAAAAGGAGAATTAGCTCCGTTCTTTTTAATATCTGTATAAATTTGCGCACCCATTGTAGCTTCCGGAGTTTTACCTGAAGTTTTTACCAACTGCTGCTTTGCTGCAATTTGATAAATTTCAATGGGAGTCATGGGATGTTTTGATTCGTGAAGAATCTTTATAGCAGCATCTTTAAAAGAGAGAGTGGGCATATAAATCCATCGCGTTAAATTTTATTTCAAAAGTAAATATAACCTTATAAAAAGAGAAAAAGTCTCCAAAGGGGCGACTTGTTCCACATAACAGACAAATTTCACAAAAAAGCTAATTTATCCCTTTATCCGCAGCAATTCCGTAGCTGGTCACATCGTCTCCGGGTGCGAAGTATAGCTGATTACCGGCGATGTTCTTATTTGCGTTTGCACTTCCTTCTGCGGAATTCGCGGCGCGCATGCTGTCAAACATTTCTTCGTTGTCGGTCCAGAGTTCGCACTGGGTGATTACGGTCTTGATGGCACTTTCCCAGCCTTCGGGCGGGTACTTGTATTTCTTGAGGAGTTTCTTGATGGCGGTGCGCATGGAGGCGCGGGCGCTTTCCTTTCGTTGCCAGTCGATGGTGCGGCTCTTACGAAGCTTTTCTGTAAGCTCCTTAGTAAGTGCGATAAACTGCTCGTCGCTATACGCCTTACGAATCCCTTCGGGGCTTGTAAGGGCATCGTAGAATGCGGTTTCTTCCTTGGTCAGGCCAAGCTTTTCGCCAGAAGCAGCGGCGTCGGAAATGCTACTTGCCAACTTCAGCAATTCCTGGATTACTTCTTCGTTGGTTAGCTGACCGTTCAGGTAACGGTTCATGGCCTGATGGAAAAGCTCCGAGAACTTCTGGGAGTTCACGATATTCGTTCTGGAATAAACCCGAACTTGTTCCTCGATAAGTTTCTTCAAGATTTCCACCGCGATGTTCTTGTGTTTCATCTTGGCCACATCTTCAAGGAACTTGGGATCAAACAGGGAGAAGTTCTCCCCTACACTACTGAACAGATTTAGAACGCCTTTAGATTTTACGCTTTGCTTCAGCAATTCGTTGATTCGTGCGTTTACATCCTTGAGGGTAACCTTGCTCTTGCCTGCGCCATACATAAAGCGCATGAGCTGCACACGAACTGCTTCAAAGAAGTTCGCTTCGTTTCGCATTTCTGCAGGAGCTATGGAAGAGCATAGTGAGAGGGATTGGCGAAGCATCAAGGCTTCTTTGACAAAAGACTTCTTCTGTTCTTCGCGGCTTTTCTCTAAAATAAAGTTCAATGCATCGGTAATGCATACACCCATCTTCAGCGAGGAATTGCTGAAGAAATCGGAGTAGTCGAATCCATGGAACAGGCTACGGCAAATTTCCAGTTTTTCCTGGGCCTTGGGCAAAGCCTGTTTTGCAATGTCCATTTCGCCATAGTTCTTACGGTCACGAACGGTATAGTCGTTCATGGCACGTTTTAATGCGCTGGCGATACCGATGTAATCTACCACCAGGCCGCCTTCCTTGTCTTCGTAGACTCGGTTTACGCGTGCAATGGCCTGCATCAGGTTATGGCTTTCCATCGGCTTAAAGACGTACATGGTCGCAAGGGACGGAACGTCGAATCCCGTAAGCCACATGTCCACCACAATCACGATTTTCAACGGACCTTTATTGTCCTTGAATCTTACAGCCAATTCCTGGCGGTGAGTCTTATTGCCCACAATAGGATGCCATGTTTCGGGATCCTTGTTGCTTTCGGTCATGACCACGGCAATCTTTGCATCTTCTCCGGGAACTGTTACGGTTTGATCACCCACCATCACTTGAGATGTGGTTCCTGCCCATTCAGGACGCAGTTCCAGAATACGATTAAACATCTTCATGGCAATGCCACGAGAATAAGCCACAATCATGGCCTTGCCAGTATAAAGATCCTGACGATTAGTTTCGTAGTGTTCCAGGATGTCATCAACCAAGGAGTTGATTGTCTTTTCGTGACCGAGAATTGCTTCTAGCTGGCCTAATTCATGCTTGCTTTTCTCAATGATTTCCGGAGAGGCACCCCCAGCCAACATATCATATTCAGAATCAATCTGGGCAAGGACCTTGTCGTCCAACTTTAGGCGGACAACTCGGCTTTCATAATAGACAGGGCGAGTTGCACCATCTTCCACAGCCTGGGTCATATCGTAAATATCAATATAGCCACCAAAAACTTCCGTGGTGTTGCGATCTTCACGGCTAATGGGCGTACCCGTAAAGCCGATGAAGCTTGCATTGGGCAGACTGTCACGAATAATGCGAGCTGTACCCTTTATGGTGCGGACTACTAAATTACCAGAAGCATCTTCGGAAGTCTTTACCTTTTCTGCTAAACCATACTGACCGCGATGGGCTTCATCAGCCATCACAATGATATTGCGGCGATCAGACAGAGGTTCGTCGGATTCCTCGAACTTCTGCATGGTGGTAAAGATGATGCCGTTGGCCTTACGACCATTAAGCAACTTCTTCAGGTGCTCGCGAGATTCAGCCTGAACAGGTTCCTGACGTAGGAAATCCTTACAGTTGGCAAACTGGCCATACAGCTGGTTATCCAGATCGTTTCTGTCCGTAATCACCACAATGGTCGGGCTTTCGATGCTGGACTGAAGCAAGTTGGCATAGAACACCATGGAAAGGGATTTTCCGGAGCCCTGGGTATGCCAGAAAACGCCGATTTTGCCATCGCCACTTACAGCTTGCTTAGTTCGTTCTACAGCCTTGCGCACTGCAAAATACTGATGGTAGCCAGACAGAATCTTAAAAGTCTTTAATCCATCGTTATTGAAGCAGATGAAGTTCTTGATAATATCAAGAAGTCGATCCTTCTGGAAGATTCCTTCAAAGAAGGTGGAAAAGTCTGCAATAGCACCAGATTCACGGTTACCATCCTTGGTTTTCCATTCCATAAAGCGGTCTTCGCCGCTGGTAATGGTACCGGCTTTTGAAATCAGCTGGTCAGACATGACGCAGATGCAGTTATAGATAAACAGCGTAGGAATCTCCTGCATATAATTGCGGATTTGCAGGTAAGCTTCGCTGGCGTCGGTCTCTTCGCGGCTGGGAGACTTCAATTCAAAAAGGCAAACAGGCAAACCATTCAAGAACAAGAGCACGTCGGGCCGCTTGTTGGACTTTTCGATAAAGGTCCACTGGTTTGCAAAAATGAAAGAATTGTTATCAACGTCCTTGTAATCCACAAGGTAGATGATATCGGACTTGGTCTCCCCTGCCTTATGATAACTGACCTCAACGCCACACTGGATGTAATCCATGAACAGGGCATTCTGCTTTACAAGATCATCGTTTTCGAAGTTGCGGACCTTATTCAGGGCCTCTTCGATAGCCTCGGGCGCAGCCTTGGGATTGATCCTACGGATCGATTCCTCAAGTACAGAATCCAGTAACGGGCTATGGAAATCTCTATCTACGTCGGGGCCATAACGGTAATCCCATCCCAGAACATCCTGGAATAGTTCCTTTAAGCACTGCTCGTAAGCATTTTCGTCGTAGATTGGCATTGATTATCTCTCTTTTATACGAAAGATAATCAAATTTTACAAACATGATTTATGCGAAAGCGGCTTTATCCAGCAAAACGTTCACATACGTCTGGTACGGAATACCCGCTTCGGCCGCTTTTTTCTTGATTGCATCAACCGTTTTGACTTTAAGCCGGATAGAATACATTTTCTTCTCTTCTTTGGAATCTGCAATAGCCTTCTTGATGCGGGCAATGGATTCCTCAAGAGTTTCCGATTCATGCCCCCCGGTAATTAGGGTCATCGGCTCTCTCACGGAGGTGTCATTTTCGAGTTCCTCAATTTCCTCCTTAGAAAGGAAATCATCAACCAGCTTAAAGCCTTTGGGCAGTCTAGTCTTCTTATGCATTTTGCACCTCGTCTTCATGAGCCCTCCTTACAGTAACCAAGGTAGACAAATCGTCTGTGACAATTAAAGTCCAATACAATCCATCTACTTCCGCAACAATCTTTGACATTCCATCTCTTTTTGATGGAGCTCTTCTAATCTCTTTTTTGTGCAGGACCTTTCCGAGCATTTCTACGGTAAAGCCCCTTTCACGCATTCTTTCAAAAGCGTGTTTTGTAATATTCATCTATTACCTTCATCATGATAGCAAATGTATAGACAAATGTCAATACACATTACAATACACAAATGGAATTGTTCCATTTACAGCTATTTCGTGATATTTGGAATGTTCTAGCCATGCTGTTGGCGGGGGCATTCCCCGGCGTTACTTGTCAGCGTTTCTGCTGAACTCGAGCAGGCTGCGTCTCCTGCCAGCTATCCAACAACATCAACCAGATGGTTAATGAGCCTTGCCGCGAATGCACGTACGGACTTTACAAGTCTATGTCGACTGTCGCAAGGATTGGTGAAATACGGAATGAAATATAATTAAAGATTTTGACAGTAAAGTGTCAAAAACAAAGCGTTAAAACATAATTTTGACATTTTTTATTTCATTTTCACATTTGGCATTGCATTTTTCAACAGGTTAAGCTATTTTATGGGTATGAAAAACTCAACCGTTAGCTTAAAAAGAATTCTCCTGGAGAACTTCAAAAATGTCAAAAAAGGTGAAATTTCCCTAGTTCGCAAGGTGGAAAATGGAGCCTGCATTGTCGGCATTTACGGGCAAAACGGCTCCGGTAAAACGGCTATTATCGAAGCAATGAGTTTGCTGAAGCATTGTCTTCTGGGGTATCCTATGGACCCCACCATTACGAATTATTTTGCATCCTGCATTAACGTAGATAGCGAATCTGCACGTCTTGAATTTGAATTTGCCATTGAAGACGTTGAAGCCGAAACCAACTACAAGGTTGTCTATTGCTTCACATTGAAGAAAGAAGATAGCAACCGCAATACCAAGCTGATCATTTGCAACGAAAAGATTTCCTATTCCAGCAAGAATAAAGACACCTCAACAAAGTTTGTAGACTATATAGATACCGATAGCGAAGCTCCTTTTGTGCCGAAATCAAAATACGACGCACTTATCGGCAAAGACAAAAACAAGAAAACCGCTTTGCTTGTCGCAAAAAAGATGGCAGAGGCAAATACAGCATCCTTTATCTTTTCAAAGGAAATGCACGATGCCATACAGTCCGAAGAAACAAACTTCATTTTGGAACGTTTGGCAAATTATGGCGCACGAGAGCTCTTTGTGATTAGAACAGCATCGACAGGGCGAATCACCTTGAACGACATGCCCATCCACATTTCTCTGGACCACAATGAGGATCATAAGTCAGGAAGTTTGCTGTTGCCCTTGAACAGGCCCAATACGGTCGCACCGCATATCCTTCAGATTTTGGAACGAACCATCAGCAGTTTGAACATTGTGTTGCCGCAGATTGTTCCCAATCTTAAAGTAGGCTTGAAACATCTTGGCCAGGAACTCATGCAAAACGGCATACCGGGCCATATTGTGCAAATGACATCCAGCAAAGATGGCCACGAATTTCCTTTAGCTATGGAATCCGACGGCGTCAAGAAAATTATATCTATCCTGTCGTTACTCATCGACGTTTACAACAACCATTCCATTACAGTCGCCATCGACGAACTGGACTCCGGTATTTTTGAATACCTGCTTGGTGAAATTCTCAGAATCATTTCTGAAAAGGGTAAAGGCCAATTGCTATTTACGTCCCACAACTTGCGCCCTTTGGAAACGCTGGACAAGAATTTTATCGTGTTCACCACCACAAATCCAATGAACAGGTACATTCGCTTTAGCGGAGTCAAGACAACCAACAATTTGCGAGACTTCTATTACCGCGACATTATTCTTGGCGAGCAGAGCGAACCCGTTTACGAGACCACCAACAATTCCGAGATTGCCTTGGCATTCAAGATTGCAGGAGGCTCCAATGGCTCGTAAAAAGGTCGTGTTTGTCATTGTAGAGGGCCCCTCCGATGAAACGGCCCTGGGCGTGATTCTTTCCCGCTATTTCAACAAGGATTCCGTTTACACTCATGTGATGCATTGCGACATCACAACGGAATTCGACAAGGACACCCGTCAAAAAGTCGGTTCTGCAGACATTACAAAGAAAATCGCAGAAGTTGTTAAGAGATGGGCTGACACCAACCGCTTAAAGCCGGAACATTTTGAACGTATCATTCACATAGTAGACACAGATGGCGCTTTCATTCCCGAGGACAAAGTGGAGCAAAGTGACATTGCCTACCCCTTCTATACCTTGGAAAAAATCCTTTGCCCCGTCCGCGAAAACATTATTGAACGAAATTCCAGAAAGTCAAAGAACCTTTTGAGACTGGCTAGCGCACCGACCATTTGGAAGGTTCCTTACAACGCCTACTATATGTCTTGCAACCTGGATCACGTGCTGTACAACAAGCAAAATTCCAATGACCAAGACAAGGAAAAAGACGCACTGGAATTCGCCCTGCATTACAGAGACAACATCCCCGAATTCGTCAATTTCATTTCAAAGTCCGATTTTTCATTCAAGGCAGATCCGAAACTTCTCCTTGCTGAGAACTATAAGGAGTCCTGGAAGCAAATCCAAATTGGATGCAATTCTCTGGAAAGACGAACGAATTTTGGGTTGGTATTTGGGTAGGTTTACGCGTCAATATATGCAAAGGACTGCGGGGCGGTGGTGATTCCGTAGTCGGAAAGGCTTTTGGGCTCTTTGAACATCGTCACTTCGCCCAGCTGGTACGCATAGGCGAATTCCCGCTTCGAGAAGTATTCCATATACTTGCCATGGGAAATTCCGGAGAAGTCCTTCGTCTTTTGCCAAAGCTTTTTGGGGGTATCCTTCAGCACGCCCAGAACGGAAACCGAGCCCACGACCTTCATTTCCGGCGAAGTTGAGTAAATGAGAATCCGGTCCACATGGCGCTTGGCCACGTTGCGACGGAACTCGAACTTCTTTGAACCGGCGAGGATTTGCCGAACGTATTCGGGATGGATGGAAAGAAGGATGGTGGACATTTTTTATTTTTGAATATTTTTTTTAATTCTTTTTCTCTATCGCCAATTTACAGTATAAATCTGTATAAGACCCTTGTTCTTTTCCTTTAGAAAGCGTAAAAAAAAAAAAATATATATTTAATAAAAATATTTTAAAGGATTAACAAAATGAAAGCATTTATTGTTCACGCATGGAATAACGAAAAAGCATCGCTCTATCACCCTATTTGCGATGGAATTGAGTATATCAACTCAACTATAAAGACCATAAAAAAAACCTTTGAATCAGCAGATATTGAAATAAACTATGATGCGAACTCATTTAAAGCGGACGATACGATTAGACGAAACTTTCAAAAACAAATTAAAGATGCCAATTTAATCATTGTATTACTTGATGGCCTACGACCAAATGTTGTTTACGAAATGGGGTACGCTGCGGCACTTGAAAACAAAAAAATTCTTTGTTTATGCGAAAAGGATGCTACAATTTTAGTAAGGAACTTGTATCCAGACCCTTTATCTGTTCCGGCGATTAATGGAGAAAAATATACCATTATCAATCCAAAACTTGATATATACACAGCTCTTTCAGATTGTTCTGACTTATTCATTTTAAAATACAACCGTTTCGATATGGATGATTTAGAAGAGCAATTAAAAAATTATCTTGACGAAAATCCAATTCAAACAAGCAAAGAACAGAGAATTCAAACAACCATACAAAATCAAGATTGTGAAAATTCTGAAGACCCTGAGGAATCAATTTCTCGGAAATCAAACAACGCAATTTCTGAAAAAGATTCTAAAAACCCTATCCTTGACAAATCAGCTTCAGACGATTGCACATCTTCAAGCAAAACCGAAAACTTGCCCCGCAAATATGTGTGGGAGCTGTTTAAAAATGGAAAAGATGAAGAAATCCAAAAAATTGACAATGCTAAATTAGATCCATACAGCAAAAAAACAAAAGCTCTTTCTTTCTTCAGACAAAAAAAGATTAGCGACGCAATAGATGCGTTCAAACTTCTACTTAACGAAAAAGACGCATTAAAACATTCAGCTTATTATTTTTTAGGAGTATGTTATTTATTTCAAAACAAATACTTTGAAGGATTCACCTACCTTTTAAACGCAAAACTCAACAATTACACTCCAAAAACAGGATCTATTGACGATCTACTAGATATGATTGCTGATGAGATTCATTTTCCCGGCTGGAAAAAATTATTCCAACAAAATAGTTAAAGTTTTTTTGGGTGATCAGCACAAAAAGAGTTTCTTTTTCGAGGAACTCTTTTTTTATTTGATGGGATGCAACATTCTATATTACAACAAGTCATATCATTCCTAATGATGTTTTGACTTTTTGAAATATTGAATATTCCGGTGCGGTGGAGCCGCCAATCCAGAAAAAAACACCATTCTCAACCTGTAGAGCCTCCTATTCCAAAATCATTTATTTCTTTAAATTCAGTGCATTGTATTCGTGCGGGATTTCATAAGCCTATTCGTGCGAAAGAAGCGCTACCAAACGTATTAAAAGACACAATGTATATGCGAATGAAAGAAACAAATTTTATTCAGCCGTAAGCAAATTTCATAAACAAGAATGGTGGCTTTTCCAAGGAACCGATTTCCATTACTCCGGTCGCATTACTATGGTCCGACATATTCAATTTGTACAAAAAATAGTTCGACAACTTTTAGGGTCTTGTTTAAGATTCTTGTTGAACAATAAACGATAATTTAGCAGCCTAAATCTGGATATTTTCCACATCTATTTCGCCGGACATGAGTTTTGGGAGAAGGGTGTCGCGGAGGGTGGTTAGGCGTTGAATTTCTTGTTGATTTTTTGAGATTTGTTCGTAATATGGAGAAATAATTACTGTGTATTTTTCCATATAATCTGATGTCGGCAATATTGTTTTGAAGTCGCCAATGTCAGACAAAAAGAGACATTGCTGAACGGCACCATGAGCTGCATTTGTAACCATTTCTTTCTGCAAGTTCAATGAATTGTACAAGAACTCAGAGCTTATAACATCATAATTTGGCTTGATAATCGCAACACTTCGCTGAAACTCTATATTTTCTGGTTCTGTTTTCAACAAGAGCATTTCTCCAACAGTTCCTACGGATGAAAGCAGAATATCGCCCTTAGCTAGTTTTGTTCGTTTTCTAAGTTTATCAAACGTTTCTCGATTAATCTTACGTTCATCAGAACCAATTGACAGAACCCCACCCTTAATATTTTTACAGCTCAGCAAGAGACAATCCCCATTAGAATCATCAACAACAGTGTTATGAACACCATCAGTAATTGAAGAACAACATTCTCTCAAGGAAACTTCTCTCCAATCTTCTGGCATTACACCGCCGAAGGGGGCGTAGTCGATGAACCAGTTTTTGAAGAGAGCTTGGGCTTGTTTCTCTAAATTATCGTTTTCTTAAATATGGCACAAATCAAGGAGTTATATTTATGAAAAAAGTGATAAAAGATCAAATTATGCAGGATATGTTGAATTCTTTGGACAATGCTCAGCTTGAGATTTTGAGTAACGCATTAGATTCTGCATTCAGTTCTGTTGAAATTTTGTCAAATCAGCAAAGTGAGACATCTTTTAACGAGAATCTTGATCAACAGTTGGTAAAAGCGTTTATTGCAGCGAAGAGAATCGAGGGCTGTTCCGAGAAAACCTTGCAATATTATCAAAAGACCATCCAGGATTTCATTCTCGGCATATCAAAGAACATCAAGAAAATTTCTACAGACGATGTTAGACAATACCTGACCAGCTACCAACAGCGTAAAAATTCCAGCAAGGTTACAATCGATAATATCAGGCGCATTTTCTCTAGTTTCTTTTCTTGGCTTGAAGATGAAGAATATATTTTCAAGAGTCCAATTCGCAGGATTCACAAGGTAAAAACCGATAAAATCATTAAAGAAACTTATAGCGATGAAGAACTAGAGCGACTTCGTGATAGCTGTGCGACGCCTAGGGATATTGCGGTTATTGACACTCTTGCCTCTACTGGCATGCGTATTGGCGAAATGGTATTGCTGAACAAGCAAGACATCAATTTTACAGAGCGCGAATGTATTGTTTTCGGCAAGGGGAATAAGGAACGAGTAGTTTATTTTGATGCGAGGACCAAACTGCATTTACAGCAATATTTAGAGAGTAGGACAGATTCGAACGAGGCTTTATTTGTTTCTCTTAGAAAACCAGCAACAAGAATTACTATTAGCGGCATAGAAAGTCGTCTGCGAAAATTCGGAAGGCAACTCGACATCAACAGAGTTCATCCGCATAAATTCAGGAGAACTCTGGCAACAATGGCGATTGACAAAGGAATGCCTATTGAGCAACTGCAACGCTTTTTAGGACACCAACGCATCGACACAACATTGCAATACGCTATGGTGAAACAATCAAATGTGAAACTTGCGCACAAGAAATATATTGGATAATTATTATGGATAATTGGAAAAAATGTACAATAGCAGATATCGGCACCGTTGTTGGCGGTGCTACACCATCAACAACAAATCCCAATAATTACGATGGTGGCCAGATTGCTTGGATAACGCCTAAAGACCTTTCTAATCACAAAAGTCGTTTCATTTCTCATGGTGAACGTAATATTACCGAACATGGTTTAAAAAGCTGTTCAACTCAACTACTCCCTAAAAATTCCATTCTGTTCACCTCACGTGCACCCATTGGATATGTTGCGATTGCTGCAAATGAAGTATGTACTAATCAAGGATTCAAAAGCGTTATTCCGAATGAAAATACAGATTACATGTTCCTGTATTATCTTTTATTGTATAATAAAGACCTAATTGAAAGTATGGGTAGCGGAACAACCTTCAAAGAAGTTTCTGGAAAGACCATGCAACAGATTCCAGTTCAAGTTCCTCCATTTGAAGAACAAAAAAGAATATCAAAAATCTTATCGTCATTAGACGATAAGATTGAATTGAATGCTAAAATAAACGATAATTTAGCGGCCTAAATCTGGATATTTTCCACATTCATTTCACCGGACATAAGCTTCGGGAGAAGTGTGTCGCGGAGGGTGGTTAGGCGTTGAATTTCTCTTTGAATATTCAACATTTGAATAAAAAGAGATTCTACAATTTTTTGGAAGTCATCTAAAATTTTTTGTGAGGGTAAAGTAATTTCAAAATTTTTTAGAATTTCGGTCTTGAGATTGGTAAAAATACTGCCATTCCCTAAGTTGACAAGATCCTTGCGTATTTCTTTAAAGAAGAGATATAAAAATTCGTTTGTAAGTTTTGATTGTGGAAAATAAAGCCATCCATCATGAATGCAGGAATCTAAATCTAAAATTTTAGGAATTCCTGGCGTGGCACTATTTGACAATACCAAAGATCCCGCCTTCAAGAAAACAGTTTTATTAAGACCCGTTTCCTTAATATATTCTGCGATTTCAAGAATGAACGGAGAATTCAAAGAGGTTACATCAGATATTTTCAACCAGCGATAACCTGAATCGGACAAATATTCTTGAATGGGACGGGGCGAGCCACCTCTTTTGATTTCAACGAAATCACCAAGTTTTCCTTCTATCCAATCATCAGGCATTACACCGCCGAAGGGGGCGTAGTCGATGAACCAGTTTTTGAAGAGGGCTTGGGCTTGTTTCTCTAAATTATCGTTTATCTTATTGTTGAGTTCGATTTTGTCGTCAAGGGCGGAGAGGATGCCGGCGATTCGTTGCTGATCTGCAAGCGGGGGAACCTTTATCTTCAATGCTTGTATATGATTTCTATTCAATGTGGGAACTGCTGAACCACTACCGACATTTCCCGTTCCAAAACGTTGAAGAAAATACTTAACAAATTTCGGATCATTTCCCTTAAAATCGGAAACATAAAGTGATGTATTATGAGGCCAATAGTCGGATTCAACATACTGAACTTCACCCAATGTTCCTGAACGACCTATCACAACCCCTGGACCTTTCACTTTAAATTCATTATGATATCCCATGATAGAAGTTGAGCAAACAACAGGATACGGTCCTTTAACAATGGATGTTTTTGTTAAGTCATATCCCCTATGCAACTCAATAAAGTCGCCCAATAAACATTCTTTCCATTCACTCATATACTATTCAATATAAATACTTTCTAGATCCTGTTCCTTCAAACCTTAGAATTGCAAGGAACTAAAGTTCCAACAATTCTATATCGACTTCGTTCAGAATGACTCCAAGAGACACATCTGCTTCACTTTATACCTCAAGGCGATGCGACCTCACTTTTCATATCGAGTTTCTCAGCGGCCAGTCCAATGAGGCGCTTCGCCTGGTCGGCGAGATAAAGCGGGATGTTCAGAACGTTCTCGTCGAGGGCCAGGTTTTTCATGGAGAAGCGGACGCGTAGTTTTGTGATATCATCAAAACGACTCGCGTAGTTTTTCATGCTGGTCGAAACGATGTTTTTACCGGACTTCACTTCTACCGGGATAATGAGGTTTTCGTGTTGGATGATGAAGTCCACTTCGTATCTTGAATTTTCATCGGTCCAGTAGAATATATTTTTGCCGTATTGTTTGCGTAGCACCTGCAGCACATAGTTTTCGGCAAAAGCTCCGTGGAATTCAGTGTAGAGTGCATCGCCTAAGATGACGGTTTGCGGAGTCATACCCGAAAGTCTGCGCAATAGGCCTACATCGGCCATATAGATTTTGAAGGCGGACAAATCTTCGTACGCCAACAAGGGTATTCCCGGCTTCTTGATACGGGCTACTTTGTACGCAAGGCCAGCATTTACCAGCCACATCAGTGCATTCTCGTATTCGCGGGCGCGGGCTCCGGGTTTTGCCGCACTATACAAGAACTTCTTGTTTTCACGCGCAAGCTGTGACGGAACGGATTTCCAGATTAAGGATATTTTGGGAAAATCACCGCGATCGGCATGGCGTGCAAAATCACGTTCGTAAGAATCGTTTAATTCATCAAGCCCGTATTCCGCCTGGATGGAATCGTAATTTCGAACAAAGTTTTTGACAACGCCTGGCATTCCCCCGCTTACAAAATACTGCTTGAGTTTTTCTTCGAGCGGGGCTGCAAATGCAAGCGGAATATTTTCTAGAGAGTCAATGGTCTGCATGTAATATGCAAAGTTCTCTGCACCTGATGCAGTCAGAAACTCTTCGAAATCCATGGGATAGGCATCCAGGAACTGAACCTTCCCAACAGGGAATCCATCTTTCGAAAGCGATACTCCGAGCAACGAGCCTGCACTTGCCACCGCATATTCCGGAGCGTCTTCGCAAAAATATTTGAGGCTATTCAGCGCCTTGCCGCAGCATTGGATTTCATCAAATACAATGAGCGTTTTTTGCGGTTCTATGGGGACTCCGCTCAACAGGGAAAGTTGCGGAATCAAGCGCTTGGGATCCTTTGTGCTTTCGAAAACAGAAGCGAGGTTTTGATCAAAATCGAAGTTGAAATAGGCTACGTTTTCAAAGCAGGTGCGGCCAAATTCCTTTAATGCCCACGTTTTTCCGCATTGGCGAACACCCCGCAGTATGAGCGGTTTTCGGTCGTTGCGATTCTTCCATTGCAAAAGTTCGTCAAGAATTTTTCGTTTCATAAGACGCCTCGTTCAAGAGTCAATATACAAATTTTTGCAGAAAATGTGATTTTCCGCTCAAAATTCTTGCAGAAAACGTGATAAACATACACTTAAATCAACTTTTTGCGATTTAATGACCCTTTCCTGCATCGGGGTTTTAGGGATCTCCCTAGGAGAGGGGGTAGCGGAAGACGCGTTAGCGGCTGGAGCGAGGGGGATTCCTCCCCCACTAAATCTTAAATCCGAGGCCCTCCAGGTTTTTCTTGATTTGCTTTTCGAGGTCGTGGCTCTTTGCGAACATCTGGGAGAGTTCGGCGGTGAGGCGGGTCATTTTCTGGTCGAAGGGTTCGTCGTCCTGGGCGGTTTCCTCAATGCCTACGTAGCGGCCGGGGGTAAGGATGTAGTCCTGGGCAGCGATGTCCTTGGTTTCCACAACGGCGCAGAAGCCTTTTTCGTCCTGGAGTTTCCCTTTCTGGAATTGTTCGAAGGTGTCAGAGAGTTTCTGGATGTCTTCTTCGCTGAGGTCGCGGTGCTTGCGGTCCACCATGTGGCCCATGTTGCGGGCGTCCACGAAGAGTGTCTTGCCTTTCTGCTTTTTGCCGCGGGTAATGAACCAGAGGGTCACGGGGATGGTGACGCTGTAGAAGAGCTGGGTGGGCATGGCCACGATGCCTTCCACCAGGTCGGCCTCGATGATGCGCTTGCGGATGTCGCCTTCGCCACCGGTCTGTGAGCTGAGGGCTCCGTTTGCAAGGACCAGGCCGATTTTTCCGCCGGGTGCCAGGTGGTAGATCATGTGTTCGATCCAGGCGAAGTTGGCGTTGCCTGCAGGGGGCAGGCCGTATTGCCAGCGGACGTCGTTCTGCAGCTGTTCCTGGCCCCAGTTCTTGAGGTTGAAGGGCGGGTTGGCCATGATGAAGTCGAAGCGTTCGTTGACGTGGAGGTCGTGGAAGAATGAGTCTTCGTGGTGTTCGCCGAAGTTTGCGTCGATGCCACGGATTGCCATGTTCATCTTGGCCATTTTCCAGGTGTCTGCGTTGGCTTCCTGACCGAATACGCTGATGTTATTGCGGTTGCCGCTATGGGCCTGTATGAACTTGACGCTCTGTACGAACATGCCGCCGGAACCGCAGGCGGGGTCATAGACGCGCTTGCCTTCGGTGGGCTTGAGGATGTTCACGATGGTCTTTACGATGCTTGCGGGGGTATAGAATTCACCGCCCTTGACGCCTTCGTAGCTTGCGAACTGGGCGATGCAATATTCGTAGGTGCGGCCCAGCAAATCCTTGCTTGCCTCGGTGTCGCTCATGTCCATGTTGCTGAACACATCCACCACGTTGCCGAGCACGCGCTTGTCCAAATCGGGTGCGGCGTAGTTCTTGGGGAGAACGCCTTTCAGGTTCTTGTTTTCCTTTTCAACGGCGATCATGGCTTCGTCCAGGACCTTGCCGATTTCCGGGGTGTGGGCCGCTGCAGCGATTTTATTCCAGCGGGCGGCCTCGGGCACAAAGAACACGTTTTCTTCAGCGTAGAAGTCCGGGTCGTCTTCAAAGCCCTCCCCTTCTGCCACCAGCTCGTTGTAACGTTTTTCGAAGGCTGCGGAGATGTAGCGCAAAAAGATGAGGCCGGTAAAGATCTTGCGGTATTCTGCGGCGGGAATGTGACCCCACAGTTCGCAGGCGGCATTCCAGATTTGCTGTTCAAAGCCAATCGCTACAGTGTTCTCGGAAGAAGCTTTCTTGGAGATTCGTGCCATAAATGTACCTTAAAAAATGAGCCCCAAAACAAAACCTTTGTCTAGGGCTAAATATAAAATAAATTAACCGACTTAAGGCATCCGTCTTACGCCGAGGCCACCTGGAGAATCGATCCATTTGGATTTCGGCCAAAGATTATAGCTGAGGATGTGGATTCCGTCTTCTGAATCAAGGGTTTCGACTTCGCTAGTTTCGATTTCGCCGATAATTTTGCCACAGGCGTTGGTCAAATCCAGCAGTTTACGGGCCTTTTCACAGGCGGCCTTGAAGTCTTCGCCCTTAAGCAGCTTATTCTTCTTTTTCCAGTAGGCAAATTCCTCCAGAAGATAATCTTCATTGCATGCGCTCTTGAAAGTGGCAACCGCGCTCAAGATGCTTGCTAAGGGAATGTCCATTGCGGAAATCGTTGAGTTCGCCGCCACATTCTTCATCATCATAAAAGTCTGCGTAACCATCTCCGCTGTAAACCGAATTATTTTCGTTCAGATTTACCAAAAATTCGGTTTCAAGGTCGTTCCGTTCATCTATGGAGAGCTTGTCGGCTTCTTCTTCACTTTCGGCACCCTTGTTCATCATGCGGGTATACACCGATTCATCCGTCTTGTAGATGTTGGGGAAGCCCTCGAATTCCACACTGAATGTTCTTGACTACATATTTAGACATAAGCAACTCCTTCTTAGATTCCTATACCAAATATAGGAGCAAACCTCCGTCCGTTGGATTCAATCCGAAGCACCATCCCGCGCAAGGGATACCCATAGGATTCAATCCGACGCACTTTCCCGCGTAATGGATTTGCCTTGGGATTCAATCCGACGCACTTTCCCGTTTTTGGGACACCCTTTTGGATGCAATCCAACGTACTTCCCCCACTTTTTAGCTGCTAATTTGAACAGCATTTATTGTAAATTTTACTCATTTGTTCAGTATCAAAAATCAGAAAAATGCATTTTTTTCTTCATTCATACGCCAAAATGGCCAGTTCATACGGAACACCCCCCCAAAAATGTGGTTTTTTCGAAAACTTTTTTTGTACATTCTTTTGCAAGGAAATGTTCGAACAATTATCCTAAAAAAGACAAACAAACTTTCTTATATAAAGGATTAAAATATGAACAAAATCAAAAGAATTAATTTCCATAGTATGCGCAACGAAGAAGTTCGCGCATTCCACTACGAATGTCTGAAATTCACCAAGTATCTTTCGTCCGACATCTTTTCAAACAACGTAGCCGCCTACGAAAATGTATTCCAGAAATATAGTGATGCGTTAAAGTTGAACGCTACCGAGAACTTCGAAACCACCAAGGATCTTGATATCAAGCGCACCGATATCTATGTGGCCTGCCGACGTATCGCCCTGGGATTGCAGCAGTTCCCCAGCCAGGATCCGGTCATCCAGAACACAACGGCAAACATCGTTGAGTTCTTCAGCAAGGCTCCCACCATCCACAAAATTGCCCAGAATCAGACTAGCGGTATAATCAAGGGGATTGTGGAGAGTTGCTACGCCCTGGATTCCAACGCTCTGGAGGCTTGCGGTTTCAAGGTTTACCTGGATCAGCTTAAGGAAGCCAACGAGCGTTTCATCGAGGTTTCTGCCGAGCGCGCAGCCGCCTTGGGGAATCGCGAGACGGAGCTGGTCAAGCACACCCGCGATGAGTTGAACGAAATTTTCGACCGCGTGTGCTCCGGCGCCGAAGGCCTTGGCGCATCAGGTAACGAAGACTGTCTGAACTTCGTCAACAACATCAACGGAATCATCGAACGATTCAGTTCCGTCTACAAGTTGCGTCAAACCCTCAAGCAAAACGCCAAGGAAAAAACAGAAGAAAAATCTGAAAACAAAACCGTGATTGCCTCCGCAGTGAAAGCAGCCTAAACCCAAAACTAATTAAAGGAGTTCGCCCGGCCCATCAAAAAAAATGGCCGGGCTTTTTTACACAACAAATTTCTTACAAAATCATAAAATATGTATAACCTACGATTATGTTTCTAGGTTAACACTTGTTTACCTGATGTTCATCCAAGGTATGCCATAGACAAATCGTCTATGGCATTTTTGGTTCGGCCAGATTAAGGGGGTTCTTTTTAGGGTAGATTATATTTGGGCGAATTTTTGCCCGGGATACAATAAGGAGTTCTTGTGAAGCACAATTTCCAGAAAACTTTTGTGGCGGGGCTTTCCGCCTTGGGTTTGGCCATGTTCATGGCCTGTAGCGACGATTCCACCCCTCATGCGGCCGCCCCTGTGGTTGATCCCTCTGCCGGATTAGAGGAACAGCCGCAAAGCGGCATCAACCAGCCCGAAACCCCGGCAGACCAGTTTCCGGCCGAAAATCCCGACCCTAGCGAAAATACGGTCCCGGCAGAAAGCTCCGAATCCGGCGAAATTGCAGACCCGGCCCCCACATCCAGCGAAATTGCAGAAATTTCAAGTTCTTCCGAAGAGGTTTCCAGCTCCAGCGAAGAGGAACCCGCCTCTTCCGAAACGGTTCCTGCCGAGCCTTCCTACGCATTCGGCTATGCCCTCAAGAACGCCCCCACCCCCAGTAAGGGTTGCGGCAGGGAAACCACCCTCAAGACCGACAAGTTGGTCGAAAATGGCGAGCATCATGTGGTCAACGTTAACGGTACCTACCGCGAATATTTTATCACCCTGCCCAAGAATTACGACAATACCAAGCCCTACAAGCTGCTGATCGCCCTCCACTGCTACGGCAGTTCCGCCGAGGACTTCGTCCACCACACACCGGACTACGACCACCCCACTCCCTATTACAGCCAGCAGGCCCAGGATACCGAGGGTAACTACATGTTCGCCTCGCTCCAGGCGGTAAATGGCCTGTGGAACCAGGGTCAGGCAGACCATGATTTCTTCGGTCAGGCCCTCACCACCATCGAAGACAACTACTGTATCGACACCAGCCGCGTGTTCATTACCGGTTTTAGTTTCGGAGCCATGTTCTCTTACTCCCTGATGCAGGACTACCAGGAACGTATCCGCGCCGCCGCCACCTATGCCGTGGCCGATTACAACATCTGGCTTCCCCAGGATGCGGGTACCGACAAGAACCTGCCCGTGGCCTGGATGAATGTTCACGGCCAGAACGACGACCGCTGCCTTTACGACAAGGCAAAGAACAGCGCCCTCCCCCGAATTTTAAAGAAAAACGGCAAGGCCTCCGACGGAGATAGCCAATTTACCGACGCCAGCGGCGAAATCATGGCCGAAAACCAGGGCAGCACGGGCCACACCTGCCACGACTTTACCACGGTAGACGAACGATTCCCCGTAAAGTTCTGCAGCTGGCCCGGAAACCACCAGTGGACCGCCCACGACACCGGCAACATGGGTATCGGCTGGGGCTGGGAAGACACCTGGGTCCCCGAAGAGGTCCACAAGTTCTTCGAGCAGTTTTAATGACCGTCTAATTTGGAATGAAACTATATTACAATCCCAACAGCAATGCAAATCCTGATGACGAACTGAACGAAGATCAGCTGGACCAGGTTTCTGGCGGCGGAAAATTCGGCGGTTTGGATATTGCAGGTTCCCTCGGCGACGTCAGCAAGGACTTCAATAAGGGCAAAAACGGCGAACCGAAGTGTAATAGATTCTAATAATGGTGTAAATTTCTATAAAAGTAAGAAAAAAAGTGTTTTTTTCTGTACAAAAGAGTTATATATAGCGATAGAAATCTTAGACGCCATCATCAAGGAGAAAAAATGGCACGTAAAAAGGTTAATAACGACCTGGACAACGAACCGATCGTACCTAACGAAGACGTTGAGCTTGAAGAAAACTCCATCTTCGAAGAAGAAGAAGACGAATCCGAAGACAAGGGCATCGACGAGATCCTGGGTGGAGCAACCCTGGGCCGTGCCGCTGGTGACCTTGACGGCTGGGGCTCTTCTGAATACGAAGACAACTAAGCGCCAGGTTCTTATCGCTTAAAAGAAGCGTTCCTCCAGTGGAGGAACGCTCTTTTTTTATTCAGTCTGCCCTAGCCGGTCTAAGCCGGGCCGAGTCTAAGCCGGCCCTAAACCAGGCCAAGTCCGGCCCGCGAAAACGGCATAAAAAAAAGAAAACCCTCGTTTTTCAACGAGGGCTTCCTTTAAGTTTTCTTAAGCTAGAAGCTTAAAATTACTTGGTGATGACCTTGGCCATTTCGCAAACCTTGTTGGAATAGCCCCATTCATTGTCGTACCAAGCGCAAACCTTCACGAAGGTCGGGTCGAGCTGGATGCCAGCCTTGACGTCGAAGATGGAGGTGCGAGCATCGTTGCGGAAGTCGGTAGAAACGAGAGCTTCGTCGGTGTAACCGAGGATGCCCTTCAGGCCGCCGTCGCAAACGCACTTTTCAGAAGCTTCCTTCATAGCAGCGCAGATTTCTTCGTAGGTAGCAGCAGTCTTGAGTTCTGCAGTCAGGTCAACGAAGGAAACGTCAGAGGTAGGAACGCGGAGGGACATACCAGTGAGCTTGCCGTTGAGCTGCGGGAGAACCTTACCAACAGCCTTTGCAGCGCCGGTGGAAGACGGGATGATGTTTTCGAGAATGCCACGGCCACCGCGCCAATCCTTCATGGAAGGACCGTCAACAGTCTTCTGAGTAGCAGTTGCAGCGTGAACGGTGGTCATGAGGCCACGGACGATGCCGAACTTTTCGTCGAGAACCTTGGAAATCGGAGCCAAGCAGTTGGTGGTGCAGGAAGCGTTAGAGATGATGTCCTGGCCAGCATAGGTGTTGTGGTTAACACCGTAGACGAACATCGGAGTAGCGTCCTTGGAAGGAGCAGACATGATAACCTTCTTGGCACCAGCCTGGATGTGCTTGCGAGCCAGTTCGTCGGTCAGGAAGAAACCGGTGGATTCAACAACGACGTCAGCCTGGAGAGCGCCCCAAGTGATGTTCAGAGGATCGCGTTCTGCGAAGATCTGGATCTTGTTGCCATCAACGATGAGGTAGTTCTTTTCGCCCTGTTCGAAGGAAACTTCGTGTTCGAACTTGCCGTGCACGGAGTCATACTTCAGCATGTATGCGAGGTAGTCGACAGTGAGGAGGTCGTTGATACCAACAACCTGGATGTCGTTAGAGAAGTTTTCCACAGCAGCGCGGAACACCATACGGCCGATACGACCGAAACCATTGATACCGAGTTTGAGAGCCATTATTGGATCCTTTTTTAGTAGTGAATTGTTTGCACCCCCTACAATAGGGAACGCTCAACTGACTCCAAATTTATTAAAATTGCGAAAGTTGAAAAGAGTCTTTTGAAAATTTTTTGCTTTTTATTGGCTTATGAATTTGAAAATTGCCCAAATGTTCCGTTTTGCCCCCCTTTTCGGGCTGTTTTTTCTGGTTTCCTGTGCCGGTAACGGTGCTCCCCTGACCGAAAACACCCCCCAGTCCGCCCCCGAAGAGACTACCCAGGGTAGTTACGCCGACGATTATTTCGACGACGGCACCCCCACAGCCGCCTCGACCCTGAACAGCCAGGCAAAGTCCGCCCCCGCCGCTAAGAAATCAGCCCGTTCTGGCGCCATCGGTTCGGCCGGTTTCAATTTCAAGGTCAAGAACCCCGCAGACTGGGCCCTGATTAGCGGCCCCGAAGCCGGAGAATCCGGCGTACCCTACGAATTTTATAATGCTAGCACTGGGCGTCGTGCGGTCCTTATAGTAGTGGAACTCCCCCAGGGCGAACCTATGCGCCTGATGGACCGAGCCCAGGTAGAAATGCAGGCTTTCGAAAGTAGCGGAAAGAAGGCCACCCTGGCCGAAACCTACCCCGAAGAGGCTTTCGGGACTACCGGAGCCTTCTTTGACGTGGCCGGCAAGCGCTACGAAACCCCTTATGAGGCCGTAGGCTTTGTCACCGGCGGCGGCAACCATATTTATACTCTGACGCTGTCGGCTACCGACGATGTTCCGGCTCCCGGTGCCCTCAAGGAAGAATGGAAGGAATTCTTCGCCGACTTCCAGATGCTGGAGACCGCCCAGGAAACGGGCCCCGAGCTTTCTCCGGAGAACGTCCAGAGCTATCATTCCGACGCCCTGGGCTACGACTGGGCCGTAAAGGACACCCTCTGGCACCACTGGATGGGGATTTCCCGCCAGAACGAGGACCCGGACCTGGTTCTTTCTAATAAGGCCGAGGATGTTTCGCTGTTTGTGTACGGCGCCATGATTCCCCAGGACGAAGTGAGCCAGCAGGACCTGTTCAAGGTGCTTTTGGTGCGCCTTGGTGTGGATCCGGGGAACCCCACCCTGGACGTGCAGCGCCAGAAGATCAAGGATGCCGACGGTAATATCCTTTATGCCCAGGATTTTACCCTGACCCACACGGTGAACAAGTTCGACTTCTATTACACCGGTCGATATATATATAATGAGGGTCGCGGGATTTTGATCGTCTCCTGGACCCAGGGGATAAATAAGGGCAAGTACAGCAAACTGATGGATCGAGCCGTAGAAGGCTTGACTATGGGAGCCGCTCCTGCCGCAGACGCCTCTGCCGAGGCCGCCAAGAAGCAGGCCAAGTTCAACGCCGCCATCATGAGCCAGGTGGGCCTGCTCCGCCTGCTTGAAAATCAGCCCCTGGTGGCCTTGAGTTACTTCGAGCGCGCCAACAAGATGGACCCCGAGGAACCCCTTTACCTGATCAACTGCGGTTTCGTGTACCAGATGAAGGAACTGTACGGCCCGGGTATCAGCCATTTTGAAAGCCAGAAGGAACTGGTCCGCAAGAACGGAAAGCTCCTGAGCATTCTGGGTGAAATGTACGAGGCACTGTTCGACTATGGCCGCGCCCGCGAATGTGCCGAAGGGGCCCTGCGCTACACTCCCAACAATCCTGAATATGTAATCAACCTGAGCGACGCCTTGTGGGGCCTGGGCCAGCGCAACCAGTCCCTGATTGTGGTGCAGCGTCTTTACGATACCCAGCCCAGCAGCCGCCTGGGCGTGTACCTGGCCAAGACTTACATGGGGCTTGACCAGTACGCCGAAGCGGTGGACGTTCTTTATGGTGTCCGCGGACGATTCGGCATGAGCGTGGAACTGGGAACCGCCTTGATGGACGCCCTCATGTTCCTGGGCCGCTACGAAGAGGCACGCGCCATTAGCGAAGAGACTCTGGCCAAGGACCGCAACGATTATAAGATCTGGACCACCCAGGGTAAGATCCTTTTCTATTCCCGCAATTACCGCGAAGCCGAAAAGAGCCTGACCAAGGCCCTTTCCCTGCGCCCCGATAACGAAGATGCCAAGAGTTTCCTGTCGGCTACCAAGGCTTTCCTGGGCAAGGCTGACAACCGCACCCTGCAAAAGCCCATTACTCCGGTGGAAGACCGCACCTCTGACCTGAAGAAGCTGCTACGCCCCGAAGCCAAGGCCGAAGCCGTAGATGGGGACTTCCCCGCCGTGGTCCATTACAACAAGCACGCCCTCAAGGCCGACAAGGGCGCAAGCGACAAGGGGTTCGCCTGGACCCGCACCGAAGAAATGCTCATGGAAATCCTGGATGTGCGCGGTGCCGCCATCTATCGTGAGTTAACCTTCGACTTCTTGCCCGGTTTTGACCGCATTTATATTAACGCCCTGGAAGTCTACGACAGCAACATGAAGCTGAAGCAGAAGGCCAGCCTGAACGGTGCCTATATTACCTATGCAACCGAAGTCGGTGGCGGCAACGAATCCCAGACGGCCCACTTCCCCCTGACGGACTTGGAACCGGGAGACTTCGTGTACATGCAGTACAGCCGAACCAACATCGAAAACAAGGGCATGATCCCCTACACCAACTTCATCAGTTCCAAGGATGTTCCCGTTGGTGAATCCGTATTCCGCATCTACGCCGACAAGGACCGCTTCGTTACCGAAGAATATGGTCCTCTCGAACGTCAGGAAATCAAGGGTGGCATGGAATGGAAGATCAACAGCCCCGTGGTGATCCGCAAGGAACTCTACATGCCTGTTTACCGCGACTTTGGCGCTGGTGTCATGCTCACCGGCAAGCAGGAATGGGCTTCTGTTGGCGAAGATTACCAGAACTTGATCAAGCATCAGTTCAAGCAGGCCGTTTCTGTTCGCGAAAAGGCTTTTGAAGTCAAGGGATCCAAGGCAAACGACAACGCCGTCAAGGCCATCGTCAACTTTGTGCGCCGCGATATCCGTTACCGCGACATTCGCTTCGGCGGACACAGCCTGATTCCGCAAACAGCAGAATCCACCCTCAAGCAGCACCGCGGCGACTGTAAGGACATGGCCCTCTTGCTTAAGGAAATGCTGCAGTCCATTGGCGTCAAGAGTTATCTGACCGCCATCCACCTGACGGAAGAAGGTTTTGAACAGCTGCCCACCATCCAGCAGTTCAACCACATGATTCTTTATATTCCCAAGCAGGGGAACATCAGCGAAATGTGGGTAGACGCTACCGACAAGACGGGTAACGACCGCCCCGTGCCCCTGGATATGGAAGGCAAGGTGGCCTTGATCATTGACGACGACAGCAGCCGCGTGGTGACGACGCCAATCCTCGAAGATAATCAGGAACATCAGATTTCTGTAGACCATCGTCTGTTCATTGGCAACGACGGCGCTTGCGAATTTCGCGACTCCGTGGCTCTGGCAGGCAAGTTCGGAAGCGTCATGCGTAACCGTTTCTATGGCCGCGACGTCAAGGAACAGGAAAAGCTGATGGAAGACTTCCTGGCCTCCGGTATTCCCGACGTAAGTATCGGAAATATCAAGATCGAGAATCTGACGGAGTTCAACAAGCCCCTGGTTCTTGTGGTGACTTACGCCTCCAAGGGTTACTTCGGACAGGGCGGTTCCGAACTGAAGGGACGCTTCCCCAACGTGTGGGAACGCAGCCTCTTCAAGCTGCCCAAGGTGTCCAAGCGTCATCACCCCATCCGCATGCCTCACGAAACGCTGTTCAGCTACAGCCTGAATGTGAAGGCCGCCGGTGGCCGCGAAGTGGCCGTGAATGGCCCCAAGGCACTGACCCGCGCTCCCGACTACGTCAGCTACGAAAAGGGCTGCGCCGAAGGCACCAACGCCCAGAATTGCATCAAGTGGACTACCTTCGCCCTGTACGCCGACCCCAGCGAATACGAAAAGATTCGCGAGGAATGGACCTACCTGCTAAGCGAAACTAGCCCCATGATCATGGTGAAGTAAGTTCCTAAACGGTTCAATAAAGACCTTTTTTGGCCCCCGAGTTTTTCGGGGGCTTTTCTCTTTTTTCTAAATTTGCGCCCACTATGAGTATTGCAATTCCCCAGCTGCCGAAAGGCACCCGCGATTTTTATCCTGAAGCACAGCGCATTCAGAACTATATCTTTGACACTTGGCGTAAAACCGCAGAAGAGTTCGCCTACGAAGAATATGAAGGCCCCATGTTTGAACACCTGGAGCTGTACACCGGAAAGTCCGGCGAAGAAATCGTAAGCCAGCTTTACAATTTCGTAGACAAGGGTGACCGCGAAATCGCCCTCCGCCCCGAAATGACTCCGACTCTCGCCCGTTTGGTGATCCAGAAGGCCCGCGAACTGAAGAAGCCCTTCAAGTGGTTCTCTATGCCTCGCCTGTTCCGTTATGAAAAGGCTCAGAAGGGTCGCTTGCGTGAATTCTTCCAGCTGAACATGGACATTATCGGTACCGAAAGCATTTATGCCGAAGCCGACCTGATGGCAGCAATTGCCACCATGCTCCGCAAGTTTGGCCTGAAGGATGGGGAATTCGCCATTGGCGTTAGCTCCCGTAAGTTGCTGGCCACCTACCTGGACGAAATCGGCGCACCGAACCCCGCCCAGGTCTACCCCGCCCTGGATCGCCGTCTGAAAATTGGTCCCGAAGCGTTTGCAAAGGCTTTGGCTGACGCTGGCCTCACAGAAGCTCAGGTGGCAAAGCTTGACGCCTTCATGAGCTGCAAGTCCATCGAGGAAGTTGCAGCAGCAGTCCATAGCGAAGCTGCAACCGCAGCCCTTGACGAAATCAAGGACCTGTTCGCCACATTGGAAGCTGCCGGTTACGGCGAATGCGTGAACCTGGACCTTTCCATTGTTCGCGGTCTCGCCTACTACACTGGCATTGTGTTCGAAGTGTTCGACAAGGGAAAATCCATGCGCGCCATCGCAGGCGGCGGACGTTACGACAGCCTCACCGAAAAGCTGGGCGGCGACCGCATTCCGGGTGTCGGCTTCGGCATGGGCGACGTTGTGCTTGCAGACCTGCTCCGCGAACACAACCTGCTCCCCAGCCCCAAGCAGAGCGTAGACTTCTACATCGCAAGCTTCACCAACGACATGAAGAAGGTCTTTGAAGCAGCCCAGATTTTCCGCGCAAACGGAAATACGGTTTCCCACCCGCTCTCCTCCATGAAGATGGGCAAGCAGCTGGACCAGGCAAACTACCAGGGTGCAAAGATCGTTGTTTACGTTGACGGCGACAAGGCAGCCGCAGGCGAGTTCGAATACAAGGACCTCCGCGACGGCACCATGCACGTAGGCAACGTAGAAGCCATTAAAGCAGCACTGTAGCTTCGCAATTATGAATTATGAGTTATGAATTATGAGAAACCGCAAAAAAGCATTTGCCCACACGTTTTCTCTTTTTTCGTAATTCATTCTTCATTTTCTCGTACCTCGTAATTCATACCTCATACTTAACTACATGTCTCCTCTTAAAACCTTACTTAGCATCCTTAGCCTTTTCGTGGTCCTTGGCATTATTGCCATCGTTTACCCCGAAGGCGGAATTCATGTTGGCGATAAGACGCTCCGTTACCCCAAGCTGACGGACATTTTCGAGAAGGCTCCTGCCAAGGTCGAAGGCGACTCCTCTGCCGCCCAGGAAGATCCCGAAGCCGCCATCCAGGCCATGATGGAAGCAACCCGTCAAAAGGAATTCGCCGAATTCTCGGATTCTCTGAAGTTTTACGAGGACTTCTTCGAAAAGGGCAAGACCCGATTCGACCTGCCCAACAACGACGCCACCTGGTTCGACAGGTTCTTCTTGCATATGCAGTTGGCCGCCCTGGACAGCAACACCGTACACATCATTCACTACGGTGACTCCCAGCTAGAAGAAGACCGCATCTCTGCCACCATCCGCGAAGACCTGCAAGATGAATTCGGCGGTGCTGGCCCCGGCATGATGCCCGCCATGATGACCGTTCCTTCACAGACAACCAGCCACTCCAGTTCTGGCGCATTGGAACGTTTTATCTTGTTTGGACCCTCCGACGAAGAAGCGGACCACAGCCGTTACGGCCCCCTGGCACAGCTTTCTAAGCTAGATGGCGAAGCTTCCATTACCATCCAGAAGCGTAAGACTGGCCGCAAGAACGCATTCCCCCACGTTGGCGGTTACAAGAAGATCAAGTTGCTGGTGAACAAGAACGCCCGCATCAGAACAAAGCTGAACATCAGCCAGACTTTCGTAGACACCATCGTCAACGCCGACAGCACCATCAAGGAAAAGCGTTATTCCAAGATTGTGGAGATGCAGGCTCCCGCCATCGAAAAGTTCAACAAGCTGGCCGTGTACACCTGGAAACTCCCCGATACAACTTCCCTGGCCAAGCTCTACATTTCTGGTTCTGCAGAAATCTACGCCATATCTGCCGAAGGTTCTTATGGTGTGAACGTAGACAACGTAGCCATGCGCGGAAGCTCGGGTACAATATTCCACCGCATCGACAACGAACTGCTGGCCGAAAGCTACAAGGCCATGAACGCCCGCCTGATCATTATGGAATACGGTGGCAACATGGTTCCCGGCATGGGCTCCAAGACGGTTGAATGGTTGAAGAAGGTCATCACCCGCCAGATCCAGGCCATCCAGAAGGCCAATCCCGACGCCGACATTCTCTTTATCGGTCCTGCAGACATGGCCCGCCAGCAAGACGGAGAATGGCAGACTTACCCGGGCCTTGCCATTACCATCAAGACCCTCCGGGAAATCGCCCTGGAAAACGGTGTTGCCTACTGGGACATGCATCGCGTTATGGGAGGAAACGGATCCATGATGAAGTGGGTTCAGAAGGAACCGGCCCTGGGCTTTACCGACCACATTCACTTTACGCGCCGCGGCGCCGCCTATATGGGTGACCTGTTCTGTGCCGCACTGCGCATGCACTACGATTACTTCCAGTTCCGCGAACGCCATCACATTACCGATGAAAAGCTGAAGGACATTCATAAGTATGCCGACGGCGTGAAGGAAGAAAAGAAGAGAGCAAGGGCTGCAGCCAAGGCAGCTAAGGCTGCAAAGGCCAAGGCCGCCAAGGAAAAATCTTCCAAAGAAAAGGCTGCCACCAAGGGGAAAAAGTGATTCGCATATTCTTTACTTTACTTATAGTGTTAGCTGGTTTTACCTGCGGATTTTCAAAAGATCTGCCGATCGCCCCGGGTAGTTACCACATTGATTTTAGCAAGTACAGCTTCATCGATTCCACCTTGAACGTGATTCAGTTCCCCAAGGGGAACGCCAGTTTCGAACCGTTCTTCAAGAAGCTGGACACCCTGGTTTTCGAGAACCGCGGTCAGGTAAAGATCCTGCATATCGGCGGCTCCCATTTACAGGCCGACGTTATTTCTGGGCGTATCCGCGAACATCTGATCAAGGAATATCCCGGCGCCAGTGCAGGCCGCGGTTTCGTGTTCCCCTACTCCGCCGCAAAGACCAACACCCCTTCGACCTACGGCAGCGCCTACAAGGGCATCTGGAATCGCAATCGTAACATCCAGAAAGAAATCACCCGCCCGCTGGGTCTCCTGGGTATCGCCGTAAGCACCAGCGACCCCCGCGCAGAAATCAGCATCTTGCTGGACAAGTACAACAGCGAACCCATGTGGGGCGAAACCCGCCTGCGTCTGTTCGGCTACAGCGACAACAACGATGTGGTCCCCGTGCTCCGCGTCGACACCACTGACATCTATGGCGTCCAGGACACCGCAAGCCAGAGCTACGTGTTCACTTGCCCCCGCCCCATCGACACCATCCAGATTCAGTTCCGCTGGATGGATAGCCTGCAGCAGGCCGCCATCGCCAAGTTCATTACCGACTCCCTGTATCAGGATTCTATCGCCCGCGCTTCCGCCGACACCACCCAGAAGGATTCCGCAATCGCTTCTAGCGCATCGGCACAGCCGGCAGCAAACGTACCCGCCAACGTGGCACTGATCGCTCCCGACGCCCCCAGCGATTCCATGTTCCAGGGGGACTGCGACCTGCTGGATACCGCCTGCATGGCCAAGGCCGAAACAGTCGCCGCCAGCATGAGCAACAGCGAAGGTTTGCGCAAGTGTTCCGACGCCATCCAGGCTGCAGCCGCAGCCAACGAAGATTCCTCGAACGCCGTCAACGTCCACTGCATTCCCGACGACGAAATCATTCCCGATTCCGTCAAGAAGAATGCACGCCCCAACTTCACCTTGACCGGCATCCTTACCGAAACCGACAATCCGGGTATCACCTACACTGGCGTAGGCATCAACGGCGCCCGCGTCCACGACTACTTCGAAGAAGTCTGCCCCCTGCTGGAACGTCAGATGGAATTCTACAAGCCCGACCTGGTGATTTTCGCCATCGGCATCAACGACGCCAACGTAGAACATTTTAACGACAAGCTGTTCATCGAGGAATACGGCAAGCTCCTGGCCCGCATCAAGCGCGTGTCCCCCAATGCAGCAGTCATTTTCGAGACTAACAACGATATGTACCGCAAGGTGAAAAAGAAGCGCTACGTGCAGCACCCCAATGGCGATGTAGCCCGCAAGGCCTTCTTTACCCTGGCAGAAAAGTACAAGGCCGGTGTATGGGATAAGTTCAGCCTCATGGGTGGTTTGGGTTCCATGTCCAAGTGGGAAAAGGCTGACCTTGCAAAATCCGACAAGGTCCACTTCAAGCTGGCAGGCTACAACCTGCTGGGAGACCTTTTCTACAAGGCCCTGATCAACGCCTACCAGGAACACATCGCAAACTTGCCCGCCCAGGAACCCTAACGAATTACTGAACGATGCTTGACTACGTTATTCCCTACTTAACCCGCACCTTCTCTTTCGACCCCAACAGCCCCCTGCTGTTTACCCAGTTCTATTTCTGGGGATTCTTCGCAGTGGTCTTTGCCATTTTGACTCTAGTTCACAAGCGCATACTTTTACGCAACGCCTTCCTGTTTGCCACAAGTATGTTCTTCTACTATAAGACCAGCGGCAGTTATGTTTGCATTCTCGCCTTCTGCGTCGTGGCCAACTTCTTTATAGGCAAGTGGATCGAATCTACAGAAACCCAGTGGAAAAAGAAAGTCTGGATGGTCCTGGTAGTGATTATCGACTTGCTGGTGCTGAGCTATTACAAGTATGCCTACTTCTTCCTGGATGTAATCTACGACATTTTCGGCATCGAACTTCACGTCTATAACTTCTTTGCCGCTGCAAGTAACGCCATGTTCGGCACCAATTCCCTGGTAGACCGAATCATCTTGCCTGTGGGTATTTCCTTCTTCACCTTCCAGGCCATCAGCTACTGCGTCGATATTTACCGCGGGAAGATCAAGGCCGTATCCAACATCCTGGATTTCGGATTCTACCTGACCTTCTTCCCCCAGTTGGTGGCAGGCCCCATCGTCCGCGCCGACAAGTTCGTCCCCCAGCTCTATAGAAAGTTCTTCTTAACCCGCACTGCCTTCGGTATCGCCGTGTTCTGGATTCTGAACGGCCTTGCCAAGAAGATCATCCTGAGCGACTACCTGGCCACAAACTTCGTGGACCGCGTTTTCGATACGCCGCTGCTTTTTACGGGCTTCGAAAATCTGATTGCCCTGTTTGCCTATTCCCTCCAGGTTTACGCCGACTTCTCGGGCTATACCGATATCGCCATTGGCGTGGCCCTGCTCATGGGTTTCCGCCTGCCCCAGAACTTCAACTCCCCCTACAAGGCAATCTCCCCCACAGAATTCTGGCGCCGCTGGCACATGAGTCTTTCTAGCTGGCTCCGCGACTACCTTTACATTCCCCTGGGCGGCAACCGCGGCGCAAGTTTCGGCACCTATTTCTGGATTGCCTTTATCGCCCTCACCGCCATCCTGCTTTCGGGTAGCGTCTGGGTGGGACTGGGAATCGGCCTGTTCTTTGTCTACATCGCCCTGTACGCCTATTTTAAGCCGGAATCCCGCAAGTTCATTACCACCAACATGAACGCCATGACCACTCAGATCATGGGCGGTCTGTGGCACGGTGCCAGCTGGAACTTCATTATCTGGGGCGGCCTTAACGGTTTCGGCCAGGTATTCAACAAGATCTGGGTCAAGCGCAGCCTCAAGTTCCGCGCCTTCGCCTCCTTTATCCTGTTTGCGGTCTCGGCCATCATTTTCAAGCGGGAACATATCGCCATTTTCGCCATTTCTGCCGTCTGGTTTGGCGTTATCTTCTTCGGCATCTACGCCGTCATGATTTTCCGCCTGTTCAGCGACAGGACCTTCGGCTGGCTCCATACCGCCTGGAACGTCACCCTGACCTTCGTGTTCATTACCTTTACCCGTCTGTTCTTCCGCGCCGGTTCCAACCTGGACCCCGCCGAAGCCAACGAAGTGGCATGGAACACCGCCAAGAACATGGTGCAGCAGATGGGTACCGCCTGGAAGCTGGAAACCATTCCGGCCATCGCCTGGGAACACATGAACATTATCTTGGTGTTCATTGCCGGTATGCTGATCCACTGGATCCCCAAAAAATACAAGAGATGGTACCGCCTGAACTTCGCCATGCTCCCCATCCCGGTCATGGTCTTGGCAACGGCCCTTATCATCTTCGTGATCTACCAGTTCATGAGCGCAGACTCCTGCCCCTTCATCTACTTCCAGTTCTAGCGATTTTCATTTAAGCAAAATCACACTTTGAGTCAAAAACACCGCTATTTGTGGTGTTTTTTCCGTTTTACGCGTCAAAGAACCATTTTTCTTACAATAAAAAGTTATTTTACAACCGATGAGTTTCCAGTATCAGATATGCGGTCTAATTATAATAGTGTTGATCCATGTGATCTACTCTACTCATAAGCGTCTGATGCTCCGTAGCGAAAGGGTGTTCAGTAGGGCACTTCGCATTACTACGGGAATGCTGATTCTCGACATTTTGAAGGTCTTAGCCATCCAGAATATGGATACTCTACCCCTGAACATGATCAAGGGCATGAGTAAAATCTACGAAGGGTCCATCATCCTCTGCTCGGGGACCGTGCTGATCTACCTGATGGCCAACATTCTCAAGAAAGAAGCCTATAACGACCTGAACAAGACGACCCTGGCCGTACTTCTGGCCGAAATCGTTCTAGCAGCCGTTCATACCACCCATATCGACCCCCGTGGATTTTCTTACGGACCGGCCATTAACGTGGGCTATGTCATTGTGGGCGTAAACTTCCTGGTCACCCTGTTTTTCCTGATCAAGAATATCGAAAAGGTGGAACGTCGTAGACGTTTTGGGATCCTGCTCTGGATTGCCATGTGGGTGGCCCTAGTCCTAACTCAGCGTTACGTTCCCCATATCATGCTTTCTAGCCTGGCCGTTGCGTTGGGCGTGTTGATCTTGTTCGTCTTGCTCGAAAAGCCGGAATCTAAGCTGGACAAGGAATATGGCTGTTTCAACTATTTCGCCTTGCTGAACTACCTGGACGAAATGCTGGAAATCAAGGCCCCCATCCACCTGATGTCCGTTTCATTGAAATCTTCAGGAACATTGACTGGTACCGCCCTGTACAAGGAAGCCTCCCACGCCCTCAGCGTCATGGAACGCATACCCGGCGTATGGGTTTTTAGAGGCATCGGCCAGGATTTTATTGCCATCGCCAGGACCAAGGAAGCCATTGACGACCTAGGCAAGGAACTGGAACGAGAAGCAGCCCTGATTCCCTACATTTCTAAACTGGCCCGATTTGTGCGCAGCGACAACTGCTCCATATTCAACAATGCCGTAGAAGTTCTGAGTTTCTTGAGTTTCGCCAAGACCTGCGACAACGAAAAGAGCCGAATTTTTACCACCAACGACAGTTTGGTTGAAGCTTATCATAACCGCAAGCAGCTTGAAATAGAACTGAATAACGCCCTGATCGAGAACCGCATCGAGACGTTCATTCAGCCCATCTATTCTGTTCACGACAAGCGAATTTCTTCTGGCGAGGCCTTGGCCCGAATCCGCACCCGCGACGGAAAGATCCTGATGCCCAGCGATTTCATTCCCGTTGCCGAACAGAACGGTTCCATTTCGGAACTGGGCTACAAGATTTTTGAACAGACCTGCGAATTCATCTCGAAGAACATGGACCTGTTGGATTACATCGAAATCAACCTGTCGGTGGTCCAGTGCGAAGATGAAGGCTTGTCTCAGAAGTTGATCGAGATTATGGACCGCTACCACGTTCCGCCCCAGAAGATCAACCTGGAAATTACCGAAACGGCCTCCATCGTGACCAAGCAGAAATTGCTGAAGAACATGGAACGTATGCTGGAACATGGCGTCACCTTCTCCTTGGATGACTTCGGAAAGGGCGAATCTAACCTGATGTACATGGTGGATATGCCGGTTTCCATTGTGAAGCTGGACTTCGACATGAGCAAGTCCTACTTCAAGAATGACAAGGCCAAGTATGTGGTGAACGCCGTAGAAGGAATGTCTCACGGTTTGAACATGAAGCTGGTGGCCGAAGGTATCGAGACCGAAGAAGAACTGCGCGCCATGGAAAAGCAACGCGTGGACTACATTCAGGGTTATTACTTCTCTAGGCCCCTGCCCCAGGATGAGTTTGTAGATTTCGTGCAGAACTACAACGCTAACAGGGATATGGAAGCCGGAAACGAAAAGGAAGATCCCATCGAGAAGTTTAGACCCGCATAAGGGTACTGCAAATTTTATATTTGTAGTGATGAATTCCTCCGAAAATAAAAGCCCAGAATCCAATCTGGAAAAGCGCCTGAAACGTCAGGTCATTGGCAAGCCCCACCGCTTTATGGCCGTGGTGCCTCTGGGATTTGAAGGGACTTTGGTGGAGGAGTTGAAGTACATCGGAGTGGAGTGCGTCCAGGATTGCACCGCTAATGGGAACTGCGCCGCAGGTATCAAGGTCGCGGGCGACGGCAAGGTGGAATTCACCGCAAAGATTACCGAAGCCTGGAAGGCCGTAGCCTACAGCCGCATCGCCAACCGAGTCCTCATGGAAATCGCCACCTTCAAGGCCGAGAACTTCGGACAGCTGGAAAAAGGCGTAGCAGCAGTGCCCTGGGAATTGTATTTGCCCAGCGTCATTCTGGAGGCACAAAGTGCCGATAGAATCCAAAGCTTTTTAAATATTCACGTCACGTGCAAGCATTCTCGACTTTACCATAGCGATGCCGTGGAAGAACGCATCCGCAAAAACATCACCCCCACAGATCACGCTAGCGCGCCCCAGCACTTGTACGTCAACCTGCAAGACGACCGCTGCACACTCTGGCTAGACCTAGCCGGCGAAGAACTTTACAAACGCGGCCACGAACGCTTTGTGGCAGAAGCCCCGCTGAAGGAAACCATAGCCGCCGCCATGATCTTCGAGGCGTCAAAAATCGCGAGCACCAATAACCCCAAAAGCACCGAAGGTGCGACCCCACACCTCAAAGCGAGCGACGCGAGCGCCCTCATAACCTTTATTGACCCCATGGCCGGAAGTGGAACTTTCTCGCTGGAAGCCGCCTACATCGCAAACGGCCTGATTCCTGGGAAATGTAGGGACTTCGCTTTGAAGCACCAACCCGCCTTTAAAGAAGGCACCTGGAACTTTATCCTAAAAGGACGTCATTCTGAAACAGCAGCGCCCTTACGTCATTCTGAGGAGCGGAGCGACGAAGAATCCACAACGAACCTTCTATCGATTATTACCTCCGACATTTCGGAACGCCCCGTCAGCATCATCAAGCATAATGTAGAATGCAGCCCGCTGGCAGAAATTGCGAAAACAAATCCCGACGCGGTTACCATCAACCCACAGCTGAAAGATTTCTTCAGCTACACCATAGAAGATTTTCAGAAAGCGTCGAGCGAATCCGCCCGCAACATCATCATCCTGCTAAACCCGCCCTACGGCAAGCGCCTGGCATTTGACGCCCCAAAACTTTATTCCCAAATCGGTAAAAAGTTAAACGAATGGAGCCGCGACGCCCACCCCCGCGGCATCAACTTGACCGTAGCCATCCTCGCCCCCAAAGACGATACCCGCGGCGGCGCCCATTACACCTGCACAGAAAACCTGCTGAAAGCCTGCCCTGCCCTAAACCCAAGCAACAATCCCGAGGCAAAGCTCATCGAGACAAGTCACGGCGGCTTCAGCCTAAACGCAATCTTTGCAAGAATCTAACAAGCGTCCCAGCCTTTCAAATTAAATCTATTGACAAATACACATATACTTTTGTATATTATCAATTGATGACAGGGTGGCAGGCCAGCCCACCTAAGATAAAAAAGAACGGCCATTGGATGACAGGGTGGCAGGCCAGCCCACCTAAGACAAAAAAGAACGGCCATTGGATGAATATCCGCGTTTTGTATATCCTACAGAACGCGGATTTTTTTTGTTTAAGGAAAAATAAATGAACGAAGTAAAAACTGTTGTCCTGAAAAAAGACTTCTACGAGAAACACAAAGAACACAAGGAAATCCTTTCCGACAAGGACGGGCGCCCCTACCTTACCTTAGTTATTGAATGCAAGGATAAAATGTTTGCCATACCATTTAGAACAAATCTCAAACATAAATTTGCGTTTTATTTCTACACTTCCCAAAGAAAAGATGAGGAACAAAAGGGACTGCCTGGTATTGATTATACAAAGGCCGTAGTCATTCAAGAATCAGATATAGAACGAAACAGCGCTGTTGATAAAAAAGAATGGCTAGAATTAAAGAGAAATATCAATACAATCATCCGTGAATTCCAGGAATATGTCCAAGCATTTAAACATAGCCTTGAAAACGGTGATTTCGGCGTAAGGCCGGTCTTTAAATATTCAGCATTACAGTACTTCATTCCAGAGATTAAAGATTTTTAGAAACTCACTGGATTCTTCGCCCCTGGGGCTCAGAATGACAATCGAGAAATATCGCGATATACTATATTTTCCTCGTTCAAATTTTATAGAATCGGCGCAGCCCCGCCCCGCATATACGGAACTGCGCAATTTATGAGGTAACATTATGCCGAAACTTCGTTCGTTGAAGACTATGGAAGGCCGCGAAATGGCCGGTGCACGTGCCCTTTGGCACGCAACAGGTACCAAGGTGGAAGACTTTGGCAAGCCGGTGATTTGCGTTGTTAACAGCTATACCCAGTTTGTTCCGGGTCACGTTCATCTGAAGGACGTGGGTCAGATCGTTGCCCGCGCTATCGAAGCCGCCGGTGGTGTTGCCAAGGAAATGAGCACTATCGCCGTGGATGACGGTATCGCCATGGGTCACGACGGCATGCTTTACAGCCTCCCCTCTCGCGACCTCATTGCAGACTCTACCGAATACATGGCCAACGCCCACCGCGCCGACGCCCTGGTCTGCATCTCCAACTGCGACAAGGTGACCCCGGGTATGCTCATGGCCGCCATGCGCCTGAACATTCCTGCCATCTTCGTTTCTGGTGGCCCCATGGAAGCTGGTCACGTTACCACTAAGGACGGCAAGGATCGCGCTCTTGACCTGATCGACGCCATGATCGATTCTGCAGACAACTCCGTTTCTGATGAAGAAGTTGCCGCTATCGAAGCTAACGCCTGCCCCACTTGCGGTTCCTGCTCCGGCATGTTCACTGCAAACTCCATGAACTCCCTGACCGAAGCTCTTGGCCTTTCTCTCCCGGGCAACGGCACCATCGTCGCCACCCACTCCGAACGTAAGAAGCTGTTCGAAGCTGCCGGTAAGCGCATCGTGGAACTCTGCCACAAGTATTACGACGAAGGCGACGAAAGCATCCTGCCCCGTAGCATCGCTACCATGGACGCCTTCGAAAACGCAATGCGTCTGGACATCGCCATGGGCGGTTCCTCCAACACCGTGCTCCACCTCCTGGCTGTGGCTCAGGAAGCCGGCGTTGACTTCACCATGAAGGACATCAACCGTCTCTCCCTGAACACTCCTTGCATCTGTAAGGTTGCTCCCACCGTTCACAACATCCATATTGAACAGGTGAACCGCGCTGGCGGTATCATGGGCATCCTCGGTGAACTGGACCGCATGGGCCTCATCCACAAGAATGCAAAGACTGTTCACGCAGCAACCATGGGCGAAGCTCTTGAAATTAACGACATCGTCCGCGGCAACGCAACCGAAGAAATCAAGCAGCGTTACCTGGCAGGCCCCGGCCGCAAGTACAACCTGGTCGCTTTCAGCCAGAGCACCTACTACGAATCTCTGGATCTGGACCGCGAAAAGGGCGCAATCCGCGATGGCGCACACGCCTACACCAAGGACGGCGGTCTCGCAGTTCTGTACGGCAACCTGGCTCAGGACGGCTGCATCGTGAAGACTGCAGGCGTTGACGAATCCATCTGGAAGTTCACCGGTCCCGCAGTCGTGTTCGAATCTCAGGAAGACGCCGTGAACGGCATCCTTGGCGACAAGGTGAAGGCTGGCGACGTCGTTGTGATCCGCTACGAAGGTCCTAAGGGTGGTCCGGGCATGCAGGAAATGCTGTACCCCACATCTTACCTCAAGAGCCGTCACCTGGGCAAGAGCTGCGCTCTCCTTACCGACGGTCGCTTCTCTGGCGGTACCAGCGGTCTTTCCATCGGTCACGCTTCTCCGGAAGCCGCTAACAAGGGTAACATCGGTCTGGTGGAAACTGGCGACGTTATCGAAATCGATATCCCGAACCGCACCATCAACGTGCAGCTCACCGACGACGAACTCGCCGCTCGCCGCAAGGCTATGGAAGCTCGTGGCGAAAAGGCATGGAAGCCGGTTTCCCGTGACCGCGTAGTCTCTAAGGCACTCCAGGCATACGCCGCCATGGCCACCTCCGCAGACAAGGGCGCAGTCCGCGACCTGTCTTTGATTGGCGTAAAATAAAGGAACATGGCGCGGGCCGCACCCGCATACAGCCTAGCTAAAAATCCCGACGGTTCAAAAAACCGCCGGGATTTTTTTGCATTCCCCTTCTGCGAATAAATCGCAGGCAAAGCCTGCGACGAAATGTGCATCGCACATTTCAGCGGGGGTTCTAAGGGGGGGGGAGAGCCCCCCTTACGTCATCGCTTACTCATCAGGCGTAGCAGTTCATCGGTCACTTCGCCCCACATGTCCAGCACCACCTTGCCAATGGCAGGATCGTACATCTTCCCAAGATTTTTCTCGATCTCTTCGCGGCAGAAATCCAGGGACATGGCATCACGATAGCAACGTTTACTGGTCATGGCGTCGATGGAATCCGCAATGGCAATAATGCGGGAACCCAGCGGAATATCATCACCAGAAATTCCTTCCGGGTAGCCTCTACCATCATAACGTTCATGATGATGCATCACAATATTCACCAGTTCCTGGGTATAGTTGGACTGCATCAAAATCTTGGCACCGATAGCCGGATGCTGTTTAATCGCGGCGAACTCATCATCAGTTAGCTTTCCCGGCTTGCCGAGAATAGCATCGCTAATTCCCACCTTACCAATATCGTGGAGAATGGCCGCATCAGAAATCATCTTCAGGGAACTGTCAGAAAGTCCGAGAGCTTTTGCAAACTTAATGGAAAGTTCCTGCACTCGGTCGGAATGATGGGCAGTGTATGCATCCTTTGCTTCTTCGATGGAAATCAGGCAAGACACCAGTTCTCGCAAATTCTGATTTTCGCCGTAACTATCCGCATGATGAGACGCACTCTTATCGCGATACATATTCAAGTCGGCATCCATTTTCCAGTCGCTTATGGACTTGCGCATGCCGTAATCATTTTTCAAACGGCTTTCACCTACAGCCATCGAAAGCCTGTACAGGGCGGTCTTGTTGTAAGTCTCAACCGCATTGCGAAGGCGCTTCTGCAGTTGGAACATCTTTTCTTTGCCGGCGTCTGCAACAACCACAAATTCATCGCCGCCAATTCTAAAGCAATGACCCGAAGCACCGAAGGCCTCTGTAACGGTCTGGGCAGCTGCCACGATCAAGGCGTCACCAGCCAGATGTCCAAAAGTATCGTTGGTATACTTCAGACCGTTCACGTCGATCATGAGCATCGACCAATCCGAAGGAGCATTCCCCTCGGAATCAATTCGCTTTAACAGGGAATCAAATGCCAACCTGTTTTCAAGCCCGGTCAGGCTATCCCTAGAAGCAAGGCCCTTCAGCTGCTGGTTGTACACCTGCAGCTTGCTGTTGATTTCTTCCAGTTCGAAGGAAGTCTCGCGAATGAAGGTTGCCATTCGTGCGGCCAGGGGCAACTTGGTGGAACGAGCTTCATGGCGCTTGAATGCCGAAGCCTGCAATCCCTTGCCGGGGCCCTCTCGCATAGCCGCAATCACAAGGGTAATGTTATGCTGATTCAAGTGGAACTTCTCACGCAGGAATTCACCGTGGGAGAAAAATCCCGTGCTATGGGCGATGCACTTAAAGGGAAAAATTTCGTAGGTCGGTTCCTGGGTGGCCCAGAAGGCCTTGCGGGCGGCACAAGAAAAGATATGCAGCACGTCAGGATTAAAGACCTTGATCTTTTCGCTTTCTTGCCTAATGGATTCCAGAATGGTTTGAGGTTCTCCATAGGAAAGTCTAACAATAGAACCCACCTGTACATCGGAACTCATGTTGATGGAACCGTCCGGATTGCTGGAAGCAGGAGCGCGGACAATGGTGGTTCCGTTATGTTCGTACATAATGGGGAAATCCAGCGCATTCATAAAGAAATTGCTGTCGTTGTTGATGTTCAAATACTTGTGGTAAACATCGAAAGCGGGAATGCCGCTCAATTCGTGGAGAACACTTCCGTCGGACTTGGTCACATGGAAATTACGTCCGATAGGTTTCCATCCGCTGATCTTGATGGACTCCACAATAAAATCTTCGCCGCCGAAAAAGAGGATAATCAGACCGTTGGGGTTATAACCGCCGACAGAAGAGAACACGCAGGAATCAGAACTGCTTAAATCCGTAGAACAGACAATGCCGCCAAACATCTGGATATCGGGACGCAGACCATCCATGCCTTCGCAGAAATTTGTAGAGGAGTTGGCCGAAATGGTACGGTACATTTCGATAGCCTTGACCCACGGATTTTCATTGGCCTCGGCCACAATGCTCTGGGTAATTTCGCGGGCCGACATCTTGGACATGTCGTACTGTAAAAGTTTGAACTGGGTCGTGGGCTTTTCAAAAAAAGTAACCGCAATGGTAATTTCGGCAGCAGCATCGCAGTCAACGATGTTACCGCTAGTGGAATTTCCGAACCAAGGCACACCGGGGAATACTTCCTCGATGATCGTCCAGATAGGCTGCAGCTTGTGCGGGCTCAGAACCGTTGTGAAAATCTGGATGTACATCCTAGGCAATTCAGTTCCGTTCCCAGTCATGGGCAAAATCGCCTTCAGGACTTCCAAATTGTTCCGTAATTCCTCGTCACCCTTGTAAGATATGATTCTCTTCTGCATCGAAAATGTAATTCCACTTTAAGATATTTATTTCTTACAATATATGTTAATAATATACACCTAGGCAAACGGAATTTCACAACGCTTACATTTTTTTAAAAATTCTATATTCCAGTTCGTTACAAGATGAAATTAACTTGCGCCTAGATTAAGGCCAAAGAAAAGCGAGATTATTTATGAGTGATCAGAAGGATTCGCTCCAGAAACCGTTCATGAACTCCAAGAAGGTGTTCGTTTCCGGCAAGATTTTCAATGATATCAAGGTCGGCATGCGCGAAATCCAGATTGAAGATCCGGATTTTACCTCTGTTACCGTCTATGATACCAGCGGACCCTACAGCGATGCCGACGCCAAGATCGACGTAACCAAGGGTATCGAACGTTTCCGTGAAAGCTGGATTAACGAACGTGGCGACGCCGAACAGCTGGACGACATGACTTCTGCCTATGGCCGCGCCCGCCGTGAAAACCACGAGCTGGACCACCTGCGCTTTAGCGCAGAACACCACCCCATGCGCGCCAAGGCTGGCCACAAGCTGACCCAGCTGGACTATGCCCGCGCAGGTGTCATTACCAAGGAAATGGAATACGTGGCTATCCGCGAAAACCAGCGTATTGACGAACTGGTGGCCGCAGGAAAGATAAAAGCTAACGGCAAGCCCATTACCGCCGAATTCGTCCGCGACGAAATTGCCGCCGGCCGCGCCATCCTTCCGGGCAACATCAACCACCCGGAATGCGAACCTATGATCATCGGCACCAACTTCCTGGTGAAGATCAACAGCAACATCGGCAACTCCGCCATTACCAGTTCCATCGAAGAAGAAGTGGAAAAGATGGTGTGGTCCGTGCGCTGGGGTGCAGATACCGTCATGGATCTTTCTACCGGTAAGCACATTCACGAAACCCGCGAATGGATTATCCGCAACAGCCCCGTACCTATCGGAACAGTGCCTATCTACCAGGCCCTGGAAAAGGTCAACGGCAAGGCCGAGGAACTGACCTGGGAACTTTACCGCGACACTTTGATCGAACAGGCTGAACAGGGCGTGGACTACTTCACCATTCACGCAGGCCTTTTGCTGGAACACATCCCCATGTGCGCCAAGCGTACCACCGGTATCGTTAGCCGAGGCGGTTCCATTCTCGCCCTGTGGCAGATGAAGCACAACCAGCAGAACTTCCTGTATACCCACTTCCGCGAAATTTGCGAAATTCTGGCACAGTACGACGTAGCCGTCTCCCTGGGTGACGGTCTCCGTCCGGGTTCTCTGGCCGACGCCAATGACGAAGCCCAGTTCGGCGAACTGGATACTCTGGGCGAACTGACCAAGATCGCCTGGGAATACGGCGTTCAGGTGATTATCGAAGGTCCGGGTCACGTGCCTATGCACAAGATCCAGGACAATATGGCCCGCCAGCTGGAAAAATGTCACGGCGCCCCCTTCTACACTCTTGGACCTCTCACTACCGACATCGCTCCCGCCTACGACCACATCACTTCTGCCATCGGTGCAGCACAGATTGGTTGGTACGGTACCGCCATGCTCTGCTACGTGACCCCCAAGGAACATCTGGGCCTCCCCAACCGCGACGACGTTCGTGCAGGCGTTGTGACCTACAAGCTGGCCGCCCACGCCGCAGACATCGCCAAGGGACATTTTGCAGCCCAGTTCCGCGACGATGCCCTGAGCCGTGCCCGCTTTGACTTCCGCTGGAACGACCAGTTCGCATTGTCCCTGGATCCGGAAAAGGCCATGGAATACCACGACGCGACTCTGCCCGGCAACCAGGCAAAGTCCAGCCATTTCTGCTCCATGTGCGGCCCTAACTTCTGCAGCATGCGCATTACCCGCGCCATCCGCAACTTTGTGGCCACCGGCGACATCGGCGATGTCTAACAGAAAATCCAAAGCGACGCCGAAAGGCAAATTCTAACTTTGTGTAAAAAAGCGAGTTCCCGTACATTCGGGAACTCGCTTTTTTATATCTTTTCAGCATGATCAAAGATTGCATTCAACTCGCCATTTCCATCGTCAAGATTTGCGTCGTGCAGATTCTGACCTGGACCTATATTCTGCCGTTGTTCTATTTCTTGAAGGGTATGCTTGAAGTGCGCCCCTTCAATTACCTCAAGTCCCTGAACTGGATCGTGCTCCTGGGCATTGCCGCCTTCTGCGTGATCCTCGCCATCGTAAACAATATCCGCGTCGAAGATTCCAAGTCTGTGGAATGGATCGGAAGCCAGGAAATCCTGGAAAAGCCGGCAGACATTCTGTAAGGGGGCCATATGGAAAAGTTTACCAAGAAGACCGCAATTTCTCTGGCACTGCTGATTGTCGCCTCCATTCTTGTCGCTTTCGGCGTTGCAGAAATCTCGTTCCCCGAAACCTTCCTGACCGTTACCGACAAGGATTGGATGATCGATATCTGGCCCAAGTCCTACCGCTATAACATTCATGTGGGTCTGGGAGCCATCATCGTGGCAGCAGGCATCTGCATTCCCGCCTACAAGCTTCACAAGGACTTCGCCATCCGCGCCCTGGAAACCTTGTTCCGCGTGGGCATTGGCGGCATGTTCATTTTCGCAAGCATTTTCAAGATCCAGGATCCTCACCAGTTTGCAACGCTGGTGGCTCAGTACCAGTTCTTCTCCACCCTGCACCTGGATTTCATCAACAACTTCTTCGCCCTGGTGTACCCGCAGTTTGAACTGTGGTTCGGTCTGGCCATGATCTTTAGCCCCTTCGTCAAGGAAAGCGCCTTCGCTATTTTCTGGATGTTCGTCAGCTTCATTATCGCGCTGGCTTGGGCCCTGGGCAACGACCTAGGCATTACCTGCGGTTGCTTCGAACTGGAAGACGGTGACGCTCACGACAAGGCCGAAGCCTGGACAAGCCTTATCCGCGACCTGGTGCTGATCTGGCCCACCCTGTGGCTTATCTTCCGCAAGAACAGAAGCCTAATCAAGGTCTGGACAGAAAAGAAGTAAGTGCCGAAAGCACACAATTCTTAAAGGAATTCATAGAGCAGTGGAGTAAAAGTTCCGCTGCTCTTTTTTCGTCTACCACATTTTCGCCGGCGATGACGCGGTCAATTACCTTGGCGTAGGCTTCGGCATCGGTAGGCGGATCAATCAGAGGAACAACCCCTTCCAGGTTTTCTTTTACCGCAGAGGTGGCTGCACACAGGGCAGGAGTTCCGCAGGCAAGAGATTCAATAGGAGGCAGGCCAAAACCTTCTAACAAAGAGGGGTATACCATCAGGTCGGCATGGCGGTAAAAGTCCCGCAGTTCCGTTGCGTTCAGGCGTTCAAAATGGTAGACGTTATAAAGCTTTTTAACGTTAATGATTTCGCGGAGTCGTTCCGAAAGTTTACCCACACGGACAAAGGCCACATCGGGGCGGAGCCTTGCCGTTTCAAAATAAGTGTCGATATTCTTGCGGGGTTCATCAAGGCTAACGTTAACGCACATGCCCTCGAAATTACGCATACCGTGCTTGCGACGGAATGCCTTTTTATCGTCGGCAGTAATTGCCACTTCGGGCTTGTTAAACAGATCCTGGTCAATGGGGCAACCGATTACAGAGCCGGGAGCACAGGACATTTTCTTGCCAAAGTGAGCCGCAGCCTGTTCACGAGTCCATCCCGAATTATAGACAAAAGAATCCGCCTTGACGGTTGCACGGATATAGAACAGGTTCAACAGGATAAACTTGGCACTTGTGGGGTAAAGGGTTTCTGCAAAGGTATCGTGAACGAACATGACTGTACGTCCGTCATTCTTGCAAGCCTTTAACGCCGACTTTGCCACCGGCACCAGAAAACCCAACTCCGGTCGAATAAAGAAAACCACATCCGGCTGCACCGCCTTAATCGCCTTCTTTAAAGGACTGCGGAAACTCATGAATCCAGTATAGAGCGACTTGGCCCACACTTCGTGAGAAGTATAGGAATCCGGCGACACCACTGCAGCGGCACCTTCAGCCGACTTGGCCGCATCCGGGAAGAACTTGGGTGTCTTTAACCACAGCACATGGGTTTCAAACTCCGGCGTTACCGCCTTCACCAAATTCAAGGTTAGGCGTCCAAAACTGGTACACTCATTCTTATCGCAAACAAAAAGGATTTTCTTCACAACGTCAATTATAAAAAATTCCTTTTTTTATATTGTGGGCTATGAGCAAGCACCTCTACTTTTATAGCGATGCGTCGGAATGGGGCGGCCAGGAAATTCTTTCGGCCCGTATCGCCAACATTCTGGCAGAAAGTTACCAGGTGCATTTTTTCTTTTCCGCTCAAAAGTTTGATTCCGAGTTACACCCCTCCATTGAACGGATTCCCCTACCCTACCATTCCCAGGGACCATTCCCCATTGTTCGAGATAGGTTTTCGGGTAAGTCGGGCAAGGCCTTCAAACTTTTAAAAGAACATGGAGCAGGTTCCGCCAACTTTAGGCAGCTTATCATCTGCCCGGGCAACATAGAACGTTGTATTCCCGCCGTAGTTGCCGCCTCCAAACTCAATCTGGAATTGATTTCTTATTACCCCATGGCCTTCACCCAAAAGGAATCGCTGGCCAAGTTTGGAACACTCCGCGACAGGCTGGCATTGAAAGTCTATCCGAAGATTTCGAAATGGATCGTCAACACGCCTTACCAGGAACGTCTGCTCCGCAGATTTATTCCCAGTGAGACGCCTGTATTCCAGTTGCCCAACCCGCTGACCTACCAGGAAGACGCAGCCCCCAAAGCACCTTCCGAAGTAAGAAACATCGCAAACATCGGCAGACTATACTTCGGGCAAAAAGGTCAGGAGATCATCCCCCCGCTAGCAAGCCTGCTAAAAGAAAAAGGCGTTCATTTTCACGTCATCGGACAAGGCCCCGACAGGGACATTTTCAACAAGATGGTCCAGGACTGCGGAACATCTAACGTTGTTCATAATTACAGTTGGCTTTCCCCTAACGAGGTCAAGGAAAAACTTCAGAATCAAATGGACCTGCTGCTTGTAACGTCAAAGTTTGAAAGCGGCCCCATGGTGCTTTTCGAAGCCTTGCAATGTGGCATTCCCGTGTTAGCCGCCAACGAAGAATACGTCAAGGACTACAGGCTTCCCTGCTGGATGACCTACGACCCCGGCAACGTTCAGGACGCCGTCCAGAAGATCCTTGATTTGCCCCAGGCGTGGAATCAAAAAACCTTTGAAGAGGTCCGCCAATTCCTTTTTGCAGGCCGTAGAGACCAAGAGTTCCAACAACAGGTGTTGAACATCTTTTCTCAGATTTAAACAGCTCCCGATATTTATATATTAGGGCAATGAACTCTGTACACGTTGTCCTATGCACCTATAATGGCGAGCGCTATCTTGATGAAATGCTCCGTTCCATTGCATGGCAGACCCTTCCGGCAAAATCCGTCACCATTCTTGACGACGCCTCGTCTGACAGGACTTGCGAAATTGTAGAAAGCTATAGAGAAAAGCTCCCCCTCCATTTTTACAGAAATGAAACCAACACGGGGCACAGAGCCGCATTTTCGAAAGCGCTGGAATACGCTCGACAGCTTGTACAGCCGGGAGATTTCATCGCTCTCGCCGACCAGGACGACATCTGGAATCCAACCAAAAACGAAAAGTTGGTCCAGGGCATCGGCAGCAAGGCCCTTGCATTTGGAGACGCCCAGATCATAGACGGTCAAGGCAACAAGACTGCAGATTCCTGGCGCGCCCTCGCCCATATTAGCAAGGACTCCAACATTTGCCGCCAGGTTGCCGGCATCAACAACGTCACGGGAATGATTTCTCTTTTCAGAGTAGAATTGCTGAACGAGATCCTCCCCATTCCAGAAGGGGTCACCGTACACGACCGCTGGATCGCCATGATGGCCCTGAAGAACGGAGGCATTGTCGCCATCGATGAAACCGTCGCCAGCTACCGCATTCACGGAGGCAACGCCGTTGGAGGTGTCGCCACGCCTTGCATGAGCAAGACCCTGGCCACGGCAATTTCCTGGAACGAGACAATTATCGCCAACGCAGACCGACTCAAAATGAATGACGGGGAAATCAATTTCGCGAAAAAGCACCTGCGCTGGACTCAACACAAGACAGCTCACACAACCGCTTTCCGATTCCTCCCCTGGGTTTTTGCCCACAGAGATGACCTTTTCTTAAAGACATCTGCAGTCACCAGATTAATGCAGATTCTCTTTAGCGCCCTTGGATTACCACTGGCTAAAAAACTTTTTGGGAAATCCTGATGGAAAAGCAGACTGCCATTATTTTGGTTACCTATAACGGATGGGCCTTGACCGAGGTCTGCCTTAAAGATTTGCTGCCCCTGGTTTCTGCCAACGATGCAGAAACTGCAGGTCATTTCGTCGTAGCCATCGCCGATAATGGAAGTTCCGACGGAACTGTAGAAAAAATCCGAGCCCACTTTCCATGGGTACACCTCTACCCGCAAAAAGGCAACCTGGGCTTTGGCGCCGCCAACAACGGGGCCATCAAGGGTCTCATCGCAGACGGCATAGAATTCGACGCCATCTGCCTTCTCAACAACGACACGCGATTCAATCCAGAAGCTATCGTGACGTTGCGAAAGAATCTTGACCAGGCTGCAGAAGCAGGCCACGAAGCGATCATCGCGCCTACAACGCTAAACGCAGACGGCAGCCGTCAGAACAATTTTTTTGCTGGACTGGGCCCCGACGGAATTGGAGCCATTCCGTTTTTCCTAAACGCCTTCCGCAGCGAATCAGGTGCCGCCCGCATTCTAGAGGGCACACCCGCCCCCGCCGACAAAAATGGTCTTCAGGAAGTCCACTGGGCAAGTGCCGTCTGCTGGATGCTGCACCGAGCCCTCTGGGAAACCGTCGGCGGGTTCGACGAAAAAATTTTCATGTACTACGAAGATGCGGATCTGGCCCTGCGATTCCGCAAACTGGGCGCACGCTTCTACATCGCACAGAACGCCCCCATCACCCACCTGGGTGGCGGCTCCGCAAGCAACAGCCTCAGTCGCGCCCTGCAGCATGACCGCTCCCAGCAATACGTGTTCCGCAAGCATTTCGGACTCCGCGGACTTCTGCTTTCCAAGTTATTCCGCATGACCCGTAGCCTTGTCCGCATATTGACCGCCCTTCCCCGCTGTCTGGCAGGAGCCTCCGCCAAACAAAAGAGGGAATACCTCCGCCATCATTTAGCCTTGTTGAAGGAAGCCTTCAAATGAGAATCGTCGCCGCCCTTCTATTGTTAGCCGTTTATGCATCGGCTCATTTTACCGTAGTCGATACGTCAAAAAATTACGAAGTCAATATACACGCCCAGCTGTTGGATTCCCTGGCAATTACCAATTACGAAAAAATTCCAGGTCAAGGCAACACCCCCACCCATTATGACAACGCCATGTCGGTGCGTCTGTTTTTGGATGGTCATTTTACAGATGCCTTCCAGTTCGCTGCCCGAGTAAAAGTCAGCACCGACTTTACCAACCGCGATATCGCCGACCATTTCTACAACCCCAACGAAGGCATTCCCTACAACAAGCAGAGCGACACCAAGCGAACCTGGGACCTGTTCGCCGCACACGCCAGCTACCAGCTTTCCGCCGTAACATTGCTTGGCGGTTTTGATTACCTGGACATGGGTCCCGCCCGTCGAAACCATGTGATTCTCCGCGGAGAACAGGCAAACTACCGCCCTTGGCAAGATAGCAGTAGCCGCATTAGCGACCCGGCCCCTACGCCCTATTTCGGTTATCAGTTTGAAGTGGGCCCTGTCGTATATTCCCAGTACGGCATGAAGCTTTTCGAGAAAAAAGGGAACGGTAAATATCTACACGTCCATCGTCTTGACCTGAACTTGCCGGCCAACATTACCTTGGGACTTTCCGAAACGGCCCTCTATGGAACCACAACAGAACCCGCAGGCTCCAACCCCAACCTGGATGCCGATAGCAGCGGCCGCGACTTTGAATGGTCCTACATGATTCCCTTTATCCCTTACGTTTTCCAGGAACATCTGCAGGGAGATCAAGACAACATCGGCCTAGCCTTTGATCTAAGCGTCAAGACCATTCCCCATTGGGAATTCTACGGCGAACTGCTTTGGGACGACATGAAGTCCCCCACCTCCATGTTTGATGATTCCTGGTGGGGCAATAAGTGGGCAGCCTCTGTTGGCATCGCCCGCGACAGCCTGCGTCTCGGCAAGACGCTCTGGAACTGGTATGGGGAATACACCCGCATCGAACCTTGGGTTTACACCCACCACAAAGGCGGCGCTTACACCTATGCCAGCTACGCCCAGAGCATGGGCAGCGATTTAGGCCCCAACAGTCAGGAACTCTACACCGAAGTTAGCGGTCTCTACCGCGTAGAATCCGGTCTGCTGAAAGACGCCCTCATCCGCGGAACATTGCTTGCCAGCGCCGTCGCCAAGGATACCGCATTCGGCGGAAACATTACCGACATTCACACTCCCGAAAGCGCCATCGACAAAAAATACCTGAATGATGAAACCTCATTCAGGTATTACGAAGTAGGCGGCAAGCTGGAATTCTATCCCTTTAGGTGGATGAGCATCCGTGCCGGTTACTCACGATTCTTCGGAGATTACGAAGGCTACAGAACCTACGGATTCGGATCCATTCAGTGGTGATGCCCCTTCTTGGGAATAAATCCCACCAAAATCAATAAGGCAAGAACAGCGGCACAGCTGTAATCGAACCATCCCAGGCCATCACCATCCCCGTAGTGGCCATTTGCAGTTATGGTGCTAAGGAAGGTGTCCATCATGAACGTATCCACCAGCCATCCAAAGAAGAAAGCTCCGGCAGCAATGCTGATTAGGTAGGCAATCAAAGTACGCTTGCCAAAAGTCTTACCCACCACAACCATAGATGCAATGCTTGTTGCAGGACCAGCCATCAGCAACACCAAGGCAGCACCAGGAGGAAGTCCCTTTGCCATCAAGGCCAAAGCCAGAGGGATGGAGCCTGTGGAACAGGTGTACATGGGCATGGAGATCAACAGCATGGCAAACATGCAGAGGATGGGATACTCGCGAATTGACATGAACAATTCATTGGGAACGAAGGCAGCAATCAAGGCACCCAAAACCAAACCGACCAAAAGCCAGCGGGTAATTTCAGGCAATAAATCGCCGAAGCCGTACTTGAAAGTTTCCTTCAATTTTCCAACAAAACCGTTCGCCTTTTCAGAAGAGTGTTCATCGAGACAGCAACTGCAACCATGCACTTCTTCATGACCGCAGCAACACTTGCGTTCCTCATGTTCATCATGGTCGTGATCGTGGCAGCAGCAACATTCGTGATTCTCATGTTCGTCGTGTTCCTTATGGTCGTGACCGCAACTGCCGCAGCCGCATTCACTTTTGGGAACCGCAATTTTCGAAAGGTCATCTTCAGCCTCGCCCCGCGTTACCAGATTGGTTAGCAGCCCGCCGAACATCGAAGAGACAAATGCAGCCACCGGACGGAGAATGGCAAAAGGGAGTCCCAGCAAAGAATAAGTCGCCAGAATGGAATCCACCCCAGTAGCAGGCGTAGAAATCAAGAAGCTGACGCTGGCACCCTTGCTAGCCCCTTCCTTACGTAGGGCCACCGCCGTAGGGATTACGCCACAACTACAAATAGGAAGCGGAATTCCAAATAGCGCCGAAAGCAGAACCGACTTGAAGTTAGGCTTACTTATCTTAGGAACATATAAGGATCTGGGAACCCACACGTGCAAAATTCCCGCCAATAGGAACCCTAAAAGCAGGAAGGGCGCCATTTCGGCAAAGAGTTCTATTAATGCAGAAAGAAATATTGTTACGTATTCCATGATATTATTCCTCTTTTCAAGATTCAATAGTTGAACAACCTTTCAACCTTTAAGAGAAAGAAAAACAGCCTTCGCCGTTAATCTTCATCCTCCATGACATGGGCCATGCCCTGATTGAAAATCATCTTAACGTGTTCATCGGCCAGGGAGTAATAGACAACGCTCCCTTCCTTACGGCACTTCACCAGATTAGACTGTTTTAAAATTCGAAGCTGATGGGAAATGGAAGACTTGGTCATATTCAGCAAGACCGAAATATCGCTGACGCACATTTCCGGGCGACAGTCATTCCCATGGCATTTGCTAATTCCTTTCTTGTGGGAAGCCATATGGACTTCGGCACGCATCAAGGCGCAAAGAATCTTGACGCGGGTAAAATCACTGAAAATCTTGAAGATATCCGCCAGATCCATAAGGTTTTCATCCTCAGGCATCATAGGACGAATAGCATTCACCACTTCTTCGTGAATGCAGCTACAGTCGGTTCCTTCTAATTCGATTTCAGCCATTGTTACCTCAAGGATCTCAGTCCAACCAAACAAACGGTTGAACAATCATTCAACTACCAATATAAAAAGTTACACGTTTCCCTGCAAGTGGTCCACATTATTTTTCATAAAAAAAGACCACGCCTTGGCGCGGTCCCTTTAAAAATTTGCTGTACAATCCAGCTATCCAAACAAGGCCCTTATTTCTTCGTCGGTCTTAACCGCCAAAGCCTTAGTCTTCCATTCAGAGTCCAGCATCTTACGAGCCATGTCGGCAATGACAGTGGTATGGGCCATTGCAGACTCCGCCGGAGACAACAGCACGCACATGAACTTCGCCTTTTCACCACCGCGGATTTCAACATCCGTCAGACCCTCGGGGCAAACTACGAAAGCCATCAACGGTTCAGCTAGTCCCGGCACACGAGTATGAGGCAAGAGCAAGCCCTCCCCCATATACACGCCCTGCTTCACACGATCCACAAGCCCCTTCCATGTCGCATTAGCATCAAAGGAGCAGGGACCATGTACAAGAGCATCATAAGCGAAACCCAAGGCTCGGCCAAAGGTTTCTTCTGCTGCATAAAATTTTGTATAAACAAGAGCCATGGGCTATGCCAGTGCCTTATCCATAAATTCGAAGACTTCCGGTTCGGTGACCTTGGCGATCTTCTTGAATTCACCGAACAGCACGCGGAGCTGAGCCTTACCCGGTTCGATGTACTGTTCAAACTTCTGGATTCCCTTAACCTTAGAGAGGAAGCAATAAGCACCCATGGCCTGCATCACGCGCTGGAGGCTTGCATGGATAAAGGCTTCCCAGGCATCTTCCTGTGTATAGGTCTTGGTTTCGCGGAACATGGTGCGCCAGTATTCAAAGAAGTCCTTGATTTCGTTCAGAGACAGGCTCACGTAAGGATCCCACAGGAGGCTAGCCAGATCATAGAACATGGAACCGCGACGGGCGCCCTGATAATCTACGAAGGCAACTTCAGAATCGGGCTTCACCATAATGTTCTGGCTCTGGAAGTCGCGATGCAAAAGTACCTTGGGCTGAGCATCCACAGAAATGGCCAGCACAGAGTAGAAGTTCAACACCGACTGAGGAATTTCCTGAATTCCCTTATGAGCCTTCAGGAAGTTTTCGGTAAAGTAGTCGGTTTCCCACTTGAGGGCGGCAAAGTCAAAACGACGGAGCCAAAGGTCGGAGCGGGAACTGAACAGGGAGCGAGAAACTTCCTGCCACTTGACGAGAGCGTCAATCACCACCGGATACAGGATGCGGACGTTGCCGGATTTGTTCTGACCAGACGGAAGAATTTCATCCAGCAGGTTGTGTGCGCCCAGATCTTCCTGCAACACAGAGCAACTTGCTTCGTCCACAAAATACACGCGAGGCACCGGCAGACCGAATTCACGGAAGGCGGCGGAATAATCTACAAAGCGCTTAAAGTCGTCATCTACAGATGCGGAAACCTGAAGTACACAGGACTTATCGCCACTGGCAATGCGGTAGTACTTGCGGCCCGAACCGGCACCGGCAATGGTTGTAATTTCAAAATCCGCGGCATAGCCGTGAGCCAAAAGAAAATCTTTAACTGCAGAAGAGACAATTTCGTTATTCATAGTACGGAATATATATAAAATTAGCGGTCAAGGTACCGCAATCTTTATTACGAGAACTTAATTCTCGGGTCTACCAAAGTATAAAGGATATCGCTGAACAGGCGGCCCACCATGGCCATTAGACTGCTCAGGAAAATAATCCCCATAACCACATTGTAGTCACGGTTTACCATGGAATTGTAATAGAGCAATCCCATGCCATCGATATCAAAAACTTTTTCGATCAAGAGCGCTCCGGCAAACATAAGGGTGCAGATTTCGCTCAGGCGGGTGGCAATGGGAATCAAGGCGTTGCGCAGAGCGTGGCGTACCAGAGCCTGGTTGAAACTCATGCCCTTGGCCAGGGCAGTTCGCATGTAGTCACGGCCCAGCTCCTCCAAGGCGGAGTTTTTCATGAGAAAGGTCAAGAAGGCGAATTCACTGATCATATAACAGAAAATAGGTAGCACCAGATGGTGAGCCAGATCCGCTAACTTTTCGAAGAACGTGAAATCTTCAAATTCGTCTGATGTCAAACCGCCCAGGGGGAAAATATCCAGGTAAGAACCGCCGGCCAAAAAGATAATCAGCAAAATACCAAGGGCATAACCGGGCATCACATAGCCCGAAAAAATCACGCCGCTGCTAAAGGTATCCAACTTGCTTCCATGATGAACCGCTTTCCACAGTCCCAACGGAATACAAATCAAGTAGCTTAAGAAGAATGACGTAAAACCAAAGAAAAGAGAAATGGGGAAACGGCTAGTGATTACGTCCCACACAGGAAGACCGTAAGTATAACTGTTCCCTAGATCCAAATGAAGTACGTTCCAGAGCCAGGTCAGGTACCGCTGCCAGGCCGGCTTGTCGAAACCGAAATAAGCCTGAATCTGGGCAATCTGATCTGGAGAAAGAGCCTTCGACGCATCTACCCCACCCTTCATGGCAGCAGCCTGCTGGGCACGGGAAATCATTTCTTCTACCGGGCCACCGGGCAACAGCTGAATCAGGATAAAGCACACCAATGAAATCCCGATAAGAGTCGGGATCATCAGCAGCAAACGTCGAAGGATATAAGAACGCATATTAGCGACGAGGTGATAGCGGAAAGGTTAAAGAACTTAGCTAGGCGGCTACGCCGCTCTTCATCAACGAGGCTTAGCCTCGCATTATTCTTCTATAAACTTTATCCTTTAACCTTTAAGCTGATTAACGCATCTTACCGGAGCGGAGGACGTCCATCATGTTGAAGGGTTTTGCAGTGCCAGCGGCAATCTGTTCGGCCAGGAAGTTCACGGCGTCCACAGTACCTTCGGCGTAAATCTTACGGCCGCACACATTGTGCTGGAATTCGAAGTGGACGGTACCGTCTTCGCTGTCCAGGCTATAGGTGTGGAATGCGTGGCCGCCCAGGTATTCTTCAGGCACGCCCATACGTTCCATCTGGCTCTTTTCGTCACGAACCTTTTCGATATCGTCCGGAGTGTATTCAAAGCCCATCTTCTGGAAGGAGCCAACCACGGCGCGTGCAGTACCACTGGTGTCAGCCTTAGTCTTCTGATGGCTTTCAACCACAGAAAGCTTGTAGCCGCTGAATGCGGTGGGGAATTCATTGGCCAGCCATTCGATCATGGTCTGGAAGGCCACAATCTGCTTGCTCATGTTGGGAGCAATCACGCTGGGGTGATTAGCTTCGGCAACAAGCTTGGTCAAAGCTTCGCGGTCACCACCGGTGGTGCCCATGACAAACGGAATCTTGTGCTTGACATAGAAAGCGGCGTTGTCGTTCACGGCGGTGGGATGAGTGTAGTCCACGCAAATCAGGTTGGGGTACTTAGCAAGAACTTCACCGATGCGTTCTTCGCGGTTGCTGGGTTTCAAGAGCTGAACGGTCTTGCCAGCCACGACCGATTCATTTTCAACGATGATTTCGCCAGTGAGGGAATAGGGAACCAGTTCCAGGCCACGCTTGACGCAGGTTTCGGCCACGATCTTGCCCATGTTACCCGGAATACCATTTACCATTACTTGAACGGACATAAAAAACTCCTGTAATTATTTACAGGAGACAAGATAGAAAAAATATTTTTTTAGAAATTCTTTCGCTGTTTGAAAACGACCAGATGTTCCTTGGCTCGGGTAGCCCCCACCAAAATCAGATTGGCATTGCTATGAGGCGCGCCAGGGTCATTCTTGGACGGTTCTAGATCCGCCAAAATAACCACCCGCTTATCCAAGCCCTTATAGCGGTAGGCCGACACCATGTTTATGGCAAGACTGTTCAAAGAATCGCTCACATCGCTCCACTGGAATACATCATCGTTCAACGACGCCAGGCCGGAATGATTTTTGCTTCTCAATGAAACAACCAGAATGTCCTTAGGTTCGACACCCTTCTTTTTCAGATCCAGAACCACCTTCCGCAACATTTCAATCTGGTCTTCGGGCTTGTCATATAGGCGAACATCTACCTCACGGCCAGGCACAGTATCTTCGTAACAAGGGATACGGATATCCGTTACGTCATGAACCCAGTTCAAAATTTTCTTGGTGCTGCGGAAGCCTCGCTTAAGAACCATTACAGGCATGGCATTAATGGCAGCATTCCCCAGAACCTCGCGGCCTTTGTACAAAGTCTGTTTGGAATCATAGAAGAATCGCACAATCCCCTTTTCTGGATCCTTCAACAGAAGCAAAGCCGTATCAAGCCAATCGTTGGCAAAGTCCTGTCCTTCATCAATAATCAGGGCATCAAAAAAGCGATTCTTCTTGCCACGTAATTTTTCCAGAGCCTCCTTAAAGAAGACCGACATGGATTCAAAATATTCAGCCTTCTCCTTAGCATCATCCGGTTCCTTGCGGGCAACACCCTTGACCTTGGCCAGGCGCACATATTTAGCCGCCAACTTATGGAATCCAGACATCACCACCTGCGATTCATCTAGGCCAGCCTCCACAAAATTTTGCTGCATGTGTTCCGCCAGCAAATCATTGTAGCAAAGAACCACAACCCGCTTCCCTTCGCGAGCCAGGCGGGTCGCCTCCCACTGCACCAACAACGACTTTCCAGAACCAGCCACACCCTCGATACGCATGCGCGGGTTACGAACAATGGACTCCATCAGCATTTCCTGAATTTCCGTCGGGCGCACACGGGCTTCTGCCTGCATATCCCAAAGTTCCGGCCAGGAAGGTTCATCAAAGCAACCCAGGAACGAAACCAGCCTGTCAAAATTTTCATCCGAAAGTTCATCATTGGGGAAGGGATTTCCTCCCCGAGATTCTTCCTTCATTTCCAGGATTTTCTTGACCTTACGTTCCAAAGTATTGTAGCTTTTCAGGTCCGACTTTAAAATCGCGCGTTTAGGTTGCATGGCATTGCTGCCAATTTTTCCAACGCTATCCATATCCGCAAAACAAACGGCCCACTGCACACGAACCCGGTGATAGCCAACCCCTTCATCCTTGGGGAACATACCGCTAAAATGATCATGAAGTGGATAAATCAAGGACTGCACTTGTTGAACGGGAGAACGTTCCATCACGCGGTTTCCCTGCTTCCACATAAAACCGTTTTCGGAACCCTGCGACTCTTCCGTAGAAATCTGGCCGTCCTTGCATTCAATCAGGAGCATCCCATACTTCTTGTGGTAAAGGATGCAGTCCACTTCGCGGTCCACATCATTACCCCGGCCTCTCACGGCAAAATTCAGGTGAACATTCATCCACACATTCCATTTTTCATCCAAGCAGGAGGCCATATCGAAAATGGCCATTTCGGAACGTGAGGTAGATTCAGTAGACAAGCGCTTACGAATAGTAGACATAAAAAAATCCTTCTTTACAAGGAATATAATATCATAAATAAAAAACGCATACTTTTAAATAAATAGAAAAGGAATCATCCAGAACGGATGATTCCTAAAAAGCGAAGGCAACCCTTTTAAATATGCCCCGGAATAACCTCTAACAATCGAGATTTCAGCATCTCGTAACGAAGCCGTTTTTCTTCCTTGGCAAAATGAACCTCACGAGACTGCAATGCATTACCCTCATAGCAAAGCTTTTCACTGCCGAACTGTTCGCTGGTCAAGTCAAAAACACGATCTCCAATTACATTATAGCAGTGGACACCACCTTCCGGCCGGAGAATGCCATACACATCCCCACCCAAAAGATCTTGCACTAAAAATGCCGTAATAGAACACTGTCCGCAGGTTTTGTTTTCGCAGGACCATTTTTGACGAAGGCGGGGTGCGCAAGTTTCAACACACCAGATTCCGGAAAGCAGGTCGTAAAGGCGCCGCACTTTTTCTGGAGCACCTTCCCAACCATAAAACTTGTAGGATTTATTCAACATGGCAAACCTTTACAAGGCCAGCTTGTAAATTTCCATAGTAGCTGCGGCATCCAAATCCATATAGCCCTTAAGAACCTCCCCCTTCAACTTATGAAGGCGTTCGTTGAGCAATTCCAGGTTGGGATTTTCCACCCCCAGCTGAGCAAAAGTCACAGGCATATGCAACTTGTCGTGGAACCAAGTCTTGAGGGCAAGAGCACCCGCCATAGCGTCGGCAGCTTCGTCGCCGGAGTTCGCAACGCCTAACACGCGATGACCCAGCTGGGCAATCTTGTGAGGATTGTGCTTGGCACCGTACTGCAGGAACGCCGGGAAAATCACCGCAAGGCCTGCGCCGTGAGTCACATCGTACTCTGCAGAAATTTCATGTTCCATGGCGTGGCTGTTCCAGTCTTCCACGCGGCCGATGGAACAAGTATCGTTATGGGCGATAGTAGCGCTCCACATGATGTTAGCGCGGGCTTCGTAATCATCGGGATTTGCGATGACCTTTTCTGCACATTCCATAATGGCAAGGAGCATGCCCTCGGCAAGGCGGTCGCCAATCTGCACGTCAGGAGTGTTGCTCAGGTAACGTTCCAGAATGTGGGCCATCATATCGCTGACGCCGCTGGCTGTCTGCCATTCCGGCAAAGTCATAGTCAATTCAGGATTCATCACCGCAAACTTCGGGCGAAGAATCATGGGATAGCGGATACCCACCTTCACCTTGGTGGTGGTATTGGTAATGACGGAATTGCCGGAACCCTCGGAACCAGCCGCAGGAATAGTCAGCACTACGCCAATAGGCAGCGCACGGGTTCCCGTCGCCTTCTTCTTGCTACCTACCACTTCGTACAAATCCCAGAAGTCACCTTCGTAATGGTAACCCACAGCCATAGCCTTGGCCGTATCGATAACGGAACCGCCACCCACCGGCAGCAACATGTCCGGCTTAAATTCGCGGGCAATTTCAAGGCCCTCGCGAACCTTGGTATCAATGGGGTTCGGCTGCACGCCACCCATTTCTGTAAAGGCAATTCCTGCAGCGGTCAATGCACTTTTCACACGGTCCAAAAGACCGGAGCGCACCACGCTGCCCCCACCGTAAATAATCATCACGCGGCTAGCGCCATGCTTAAGGCAAAGCTCCCCTACCTGGGATTCTGTGGAACGACCGAAAACAAATTCTGTAGGACTGTAGAAAGTAAAGTTGTTCATGGAAAGGAAATATAAGTTTTCATTTCTAACAATGAAGCTAAAAAACTTCTATTTCCTCAATTTCCTACCAGCAATAAAATTTTTCACAAGACTTGATAAGATCATCCAAAAACCATAATCAAGCAGGCCCAAAAAAGCAAGCCATTTCATGGGCGAAATTAAAAAGGCTATGGCAATAAGGGTACCGCCAACAAGAGGCACCCCAGACGAATAATGTCCGCTTTTCTTGCTAGAAATCAAGGCACCATAGGTCATCACCAAGAAGAACAGACCTAATCCGCCAATCACCATTGTCAAAGCCCACTGATTCATTGCAAAAAAATAATTAAATCAAGGTTTCCTGGTTATAAAATTTTCCTTCATAAGCTCTGTGACCCGCCGCAAAAGCCATTTTCCGCAAAAATGGACTCCAAATAGGCCAATCAAGCTAATTTGGAGCCCATTTCATTACTTTGTATTCAACAAACATAATAAAGTTTGTTCAAAAATAGGCTCCAAAATGGACAACAATGAAAAAAAGGAGTCCATTCAAAACTTAGACAACACGGTAATCCGCCATTTTCGCGTTAGTTTGTCTAAAAATATAGACTCCAAATCCGATAAACCAATTAAAATGGAGTCCAAAAATTCGAAAAAACGAAACAAATACAAGAAATGCGACCCCATAGGAGCCGCACTTTAAAAGTTGCTAGATCCTTCGCTAACGCTCAGAGCCTGCCCTGAGCTTGTCGAAGGGATTACATCTGAATCAAATTTCGCTTTAGAACCAGGCATTCAATTTTGTTCTAGAGTCAAGCGAGACAAGGCGCGAGCCCTCGTAGCGTACTAATCGTACGTGAGAGGGCGAGCAACGCAGTATCGCGCAGGCTATAGGACAAAATTAAACCTTCAGTTCGCCGGCGTCGATATTATCCCAATCAGCAATAGCGTCGATAGCCGGGCGAACTTCTTCGGTAACGAACTTCACAACCTGGCCAGGAGCGCGACCGACGAACTTCTTCAGGTCGAGAATTTCCTTCAGCTTTTCTTCGGTGATGCCCAGCTTCTGGAGCTTTTCGTTCTTGAGAACGCGTTCGAGAAGGTCATTATCCTTACCCTGTTCCTTAACGACGCGGCCAGCTTCCTGAGACATCACGCGGATTTCTTCGTGGAGTTCCTGACGGTCGCCGCCATTCTTCACGCCTTCCATGATGATGTTTTCGGTAGCCATGAACGGAAGTTCTGCCATGATACGCTTTTCGATAACCTTCGGGTAAACCACGAGGCCGTTCGTGACGTTTTCAGCGATGATGAGCATTGCATCCATAGCGAGGAATGCTTCAGGAATGGCGAGACGCTTGTTGGCGGAGTCGTCCAGAGTACGTTCGAACCACTGGGTAGCCTGAGTGATAGCGGTGCTGTTCACCTGGGCCATGACGAAACGAGCGAGAGAGCAGATACGTTCGGAACGCATGGGGTTACGCTTGTAAGCCATGGCAGAGGAACCGATCTGAGTCTTTTCGAACGGTTCTTCCACTTCCTTAACGCCCTGCATGAGGCGCATGTCGGTTGCAAACTTATGGAGGGACTGAGCGATGGAGCTAAGCACCTGGTTCACGCGGTTGTCCCACTTACGGGTGTAGGTCTGGCCGGTGATGGTGAGCACGCGCTTGAAGCCAGCCTTGGCGGTAACGCGGCGGTCCAGTTCCATGATCTTTTCTTCGTCGCCGTTGAACAGGTCCATGAAGGAAGCCTGGGTACCGGTGGTGCCCTTTACGCCGCGGAACGGAAGAACTTCGATGAGGAAGTTGACTTCTTCCAGGTCGATGAGCAAATCCTGGAGCCAGAGGCAAGCGCGCTTACCAACGGTGGTGAGCTGAGCAGCCTGGAAGTGAGTTGCACCCAGCTGAGCCATGTCCTTGTATTCCATGGCGAACTTGGAAAGCTTATCCATCACGCGGCAGAGGCGCTTACGGACGATGATCAAAGCCTGCTGCATCTGGATGAGGTCAGTGTTGTCGCCAACGAAAGCGGAAGTTGCACCCAGGTGGATGATGCCCTTAGCCTTGGGGCACTGCACACCGTAAGCGTAAACGTGGCTCATCACGTCGTGACGGCGGCGCTTTTCTTCTTCTTCGGCAACGTCAAAGTTGATGTCTGTTGCGTGAGCCTTCAGTTCGTCCACCTGTTCCTGGGTAATGGGCAGGCCAAGTTCCTTTTCGGATTCGGCCAGGTAGATCCACAGCTTGCGCCAAGTCTGGAACTTGTACTGCGGGCTGAAGATGAAACTCATTTCCTTAGAAGCATAACGCTGAATCAGCGGGCTTTCGAATTGGTCACGCATTTTGATGTCCTTGGTTTAAGTTTTTAACAAGTCAAATCTAGAAATTTAGACGGAAGACGGAAAGTGTAAAAATGAGATAACGAATCAAAATGATTATCTTTCCCCTCGTAAAAACACGGAGTTTCATCATGATTCAGGAAATGCTCGCCTATAACAAGGAATTTGTAGCCAACAAGGGCTACGAGAAATTCGCCACCAGTAAATATCCCGACAAGAAGATTGCCATCGTCACCTGCATGGACACACGCCTAGTGGAACTGCTCCCTGCAGCGCTAGGCATCAAGAACGGTGACGTGAAGATGATCAAGAATGCCGGCGGCACCATTACCAATCCTTTCGATAGTACCGTCCGAAGCCTGCTGGTAGCCATCTACGAGCTGGGCGTCAACGAAATCATGATTATCGGCCACACCGGCTGCGGCGTGCAGGGCATGGACGCCCAGGAAATGCTCCACCTGATGAAGGAACGTGGTGTAGACGAAGAGCACATCAGCCTCATGCGCCATTGCGGTATCGATCTGGATTCCTGGCTGCACGGATTTGAAGATACGGAAGCAGCAGTTCTCGAAACCGTAGACTTAGTAAAGAACCATCCCCTGGTTCCCAAGGATATCGTGGTCCGAGGATACATCATGGAATCCGAAACAGGTGCGCTAAAATCACTTTAACGCACCCCAAAACGTCGATTTAAGTCAATTTTCTCTTTTTTCAAAATCTGAGGTTATATTATTGACATCTAATGATTTTGAAGGAGAAAATCATGACTGTTGTAAATATTGACGGGAAAATCGAGAATAACAATCTCAGCATTATCCTATCCGGTAAGGTTGATTCATCCAACGCAGGCGATGCAGAAAAGCAGGTGATGGAACTACTCGGAGACAACTCCCCTACAGCCGCCACCATTGACGCAGAAAAACTGGAATACATTTCTTCTGCAGGTCTGCGTATCCTTCTCAAGCTTAAAAAGAAAATTCCCACAGTTACAGTCATCAACGTTACCAGCGAAGTGTACGACATCTTCGAAGTGACTGGTTTTACAGAAATTCTGGACGTTCAAAAGGCCTATCGATGCGTAAGTATCGAGGGTTGTCCGGAAATCGGCCGCGGCGCTTATGGCACAGTCTATCGTCTGAGCGAAGATTCCATTGTCAAGGTCTACAGGGTTGAAGGCGCCAACTCCATTGACATCATCAAGCGCGAACAGGAAAACGCCCGCAAGGCATTTGTCTACGGCATGCCCACAGCCATCAGCTACGACATCGTCAAGGTTGGCAATGATATGGGCGTGGTTTATGAAATGCTAGACGCCCAGACCGTGGGTTCCTACATTACCGAGCATCCCGAAGAATTTGACCAGCGTATCCAGCAGATTGCGGACTTGGCCCGCAGCATTCACGCCACCGTCGTAAAGAACAACGAATTCCAGAGTTTCAAGGAATTTATTATCGGCGAAATGGAACACGTCAGAAAGTGGGTCAACGAGGAACAGTTCCAGCAAATCCTGGATACAATCGCCGCCATTCCCGACCCGTCCACATTGCTCCACGGTGATTTCCACCCCAAGAACACCTTGATCCGCAATGGTGAAATTGAACTGATTGACATGGGCGACGTCAGAGTGGGCCACCCCATCTTTGAGTTCAGCAGCATGTGCATGCTGGACACCCTTCTCAAGAACAACCCCCAGATGCAGCCCTGGCAATTCATGGGAACCGACGAAGCCACGGCTTCAAAGGTTTGGCCCGCATTTATCAAGAGCTACCTGGGAGACAAGTTCAATCCCCAGACCGCTGAACTGCTAATCAAGGCAGCCCAGATCGGTATGTTGATCAAGGTTCTCCCCAGCATTGCGGCAAGAGTCAATGCGGCACCCGAACCCAGACCCGAAAGTATCGCCATGCTGACTTCCAGGATTGAAACCCTGTTAGCCATCAAGCCCGAAATGATCGCCGGCCTGTTCAAGCAGGTTGACGCCTTGCTCCAGAACTAAATTTCGGAAACCAGCTCTTCCATTCCCTTTCGAACGGAATGGCGGGGGCTGGGGCCACCTTCTGCAGGATCGGCATAGCCGATATCCAATAGGCAGCTCAACTTCAAATTTTCAGGCAATTCAAAAGCCCGTGCAATTTCCACGGCATTGAATCCTCGTGCCCACAAAGTATTCAGACCCAGTTCCGTGGCCTGCATCATCATTGTCGTGGTTACAATGCTGGCATCCATATCGCCGCATTCGTGTTCGTCGTTGTAATTTAGGGCGCGGTAACACAAGTCCTTGTCGTAACAAACCATAAGAACAACCGGGGCGTTGTAGGCCATGCGGGTAATTCCGCGGAGTTTTTCCAGCGACTGGGCAGACTTTACAACGAAAATCTTCAATGGTTGATGATTCATCGCCGTAGGAGCCAGACGCCCAGCTTCCAAAATCTGCAGAAGCTTTTCTTCTTCAACATTCTTGTCACAAAATTTGCGGCAACTGTAGCGATTTTTCACCAAATCCAAAAATTCCATAGAAGAAACCTCTCTTTTTTTGGTGAATATAACCTTTTTCTTCTAATTATCAGCCTTTAATCGCATTTGGAATAGCATTTTTCAAAAAAAAATCGCACTATTTTTTTACAAGCTCTATTTATATTTGGAGTGTGCTGTTTTACAGTTTGCATAATCAAGGATTACCGTAAATGAAAAAACTGGTTCTATTCTCAAAGAAATCGAAAGTTGACAAGACGCTCCAGAGCATCCTTGTCGAAAATTTCGACAGCCAGTTTTTAACTACAGAATCGGGCAATGGCATCTGGGGAACGCTGACCGAAACGAATCCGGACATCATCCTAATTATGTCGGACGCCGCCACAGACAACGATTACAGTCTGCTAAAGGCGATCCAATCCAAAAAGACTTTGCTTCCGGCATCCGTTATCGTGGTCACCCCCAAGACTCCGTCCGACAAGGAATTCAAGTGCCTGGATTACGGTGTACTGGACTTTATCAGTGCCCCTTACAGCAAGCAGCTAATCGTCAACCGACTTGAAAAGCTGACCAACGTCAAGGAATCCATCCATCTGCAGGAACTGGAGTACATTCTAAAGCGACTCCCCTCCAACATCTTCTTGAAGGATGCCGAAGGCAAGTACGTGTTCTGCACCCATTACTGGCACCACCTTCACGGCGCCGACGAACCGGGCTGGACGATCCGCGGAAAGACCGACGTGGAAATCCGAAAGGACAAAGAAAACGCCAAGATGGCCATGGAAAAGGACAAGGAGATTATCCGTACCGGCAAGGGCGCCCATTACGTCATCGAGGTAAACGCAGACGGAATCCAGGAATTCCTCGAGATCATCAAGGAACCCGTCCACGACGACAAGGGCAACATTTACGGCATCGTGGCCCTGATCAACAACGTGACGGAACAGGAAAAGCTTAAACGCCAGCTGCACCGTCTGGCCATTACCGACGAACTGACCGGCCTATACAACCGAACTTACCTGAACGAAATTCTAGGAACAATCGCTACCGACGACAAGTTGCCGCTGGGATTCATATCGGCAGACTGCAATTACCTGAAGCAGGTAAACGATTATTACGGACATCTGATCGGCGATGAATACATCCGACTTGTGGGCGTGCTGTTCAAGATGGTTCTCCCCGAAGACGCCATGTTCTTCAGAATGGGCGGCGACGAATTCCTGGCAATCATCCCGAGAACTACGGAACCTCAGTTGCTAAACTACATTCTGCACCTGAAGTCCAAGGCCCAGATGCTACAAATTCGCGGACGACGCTTCAGCGTTGCCTTCGGCTACTCCTGCATGACTTCCAAGAACGACGACATCATAAAGTATTTGGAAAGGGCCGACCACGAAATGTACACGGACAAGGCCGAAAAAAAACGTAAAGACGACTAACGACAAAGGCCGACAGTAAGCCGGCCTTAAATCATTTTCGGTTAGTTTCATTTTCGGTTAATTCTCGTCTAACCAACGCTGCAAGATAATCTGGGCTGCAAGCTGGTCAATAACCGCCTTGCTCTTTTGTTTTTTCTTCTTGCTGAAATGTGCGGTACAAGCCTGGGCCTGCACGCTGGAATAGGATTCATCCTGAGTGTAGACAGGCATACCCGGGAAACGTTCCTTGAGATCCTGCACAAACTTTTCGACCACAACGTTCTTGCCATTGGCACGACCATCGGGATGGTACGGCATACCGACCACAAAGGCGTTCACCTTGTTTTCCTTGACAAGAGCATCTAGACGGACCCACAAGTTTGTGGTCTTCTGGTCGATAGTTTCGCGGGCGAAAGCAAACTTCAGTTCGGAATCGGCAAAAGCGACTCCCACACGATGTTCGCCATAATCCAGGGCAAGATAGTTCATGATCGTAAATCCACTACTCGTGGATGATAACGTTATCAAGCTGCTTATTGCAGACCGTGACTCCGTTCCAGAGGACAGCATTCTCGATTGTGCAATTTTCGACAACGCAACCGTCGCCAACCGCCACGTTAGGACCGATGGTGCAATTGGTCAGCTTGGCATCCTTGCCAATATAGCAGGGAGCAATAACCTTCACGTCGTCTCTTATAAAGTCAGCGGAATTGTCATTGCGGTTCAACACGTGAGCATTGGTTTCGAGCAGGGTTTCTGCCAGACCGCAATCCAACCACTTGCTTACAGGTGCAGTACGGAAACGGCAACCCTTCTGGATCATCATTTCAAGGGCGTCGGTCAGCTGGAATTCGTTCTTGGTACGAATATCGTTGACCATCAGATACTTGAGGGATTCCTTAAGGACCTTGGTATCCTTGATGTAATAGATGCCCACAATGGCTTCATCAGAAACGAATTCCTGAGGTTTTTCGACCAGGCGTTCAATACGACCTTCGGCATCAGTCACGGCCACGCCAAAGCGACGGGGATCTTCCACCTTGAAGGTGTAGAGGATGTTTTCGTCAGCCTGTTCCAGCACAGAAAGATCGGCCTCAAAAAGAGTATCGCCCAAAATAATCAGGAGCGGCTCATCGTCGCCAACAAAAGGAAGAGCCAAACTGATGGCTTCACCCAGGCCCTGGGGGTTATTCTGGACGACAGTACGGGTTTTACCCCATGCGGAACGTTCTGCAAGGAATGAATCAACAGTTTCAGCCTTGTAACCAGTGATAAAAATGGTTTCGGCAGGCTTCAAAAACAATGAGTCTTCAACAATCCAGTCCAAAATAGTCTTGCCGGCCACCGGAAGCAAACACTTCGGCAGATTTTCGGTATAAGGACGCAGACGCAGTCCATTGCCAGCAACAGGGAGAACAATCTTCATTAAAAATCCGTGTGAAACAAATTTGAAAAGTTAGTCTCTAAAAGATAGCTTTTTTGACAAGATATAAATTTTGTAATACTAATATCATACTATAAAATGTAATTCTTTGGATTTTTTATAAAAAAACGTGTAATAAAAAATTCTAACCATAAAAAAAGACCTCCCTTTCGAGAGGTCTTTTAGTGGATGATGCAGGGGTCGAACCTGCGACCCGCTGATTAAGAGTCAGCTGCTCTACCAACTGAGCTAATCATCCAGATCGTTATGCCTTGCGGCTATGTAAAGCAAAAGACGAAGTTTCAAAGTTCATGATTCGTTTTCACGAAAGATGCTTATCTTTGCCTGTCGCTTTTAGTGGATGATGCAGGGGTCGAACCTGCGACCCGCTGATTAAGAGTCAGCTGCTCTACCAACTGAGCTAATCATCCATAAGGTGACGGTCGCTATTAAGCTATGTCGTCTTCAATCGAAGAATCAGAAGTCTTTCCAGCCGAAGCCTAAAAGAAGAAGACGAAGTTTCAAAGTTCATGTTCCGCTTTCGCGAAAGGTGCTTATCTTTGTCTGTCGCTTCTGATTTCCACTTTCACCAATTTCTTGGCTCGAGCGGTAGTGGATGATGCAGGGGTCGAACCTGCGACCCGCTGATTAAGAGTCAGCTGCTCTACCAACTGAGCTAATCATCCATAGTCGCGTCTCGAAGACGCGCACAATGATAGAAAAGAAAAGAACACTCGGCAAGGGGGAAAGGCAAAAATTTTTTCTTTTTTTTGAATCCACCCCAAAATAGTGGATAGTGAAGAGCGAAGAGTGAAGAGCGAAGAGTTCTTTTACGTGTCATTCCGAGCGGAGGCCAGTAAGGCCGTAGTCGAGGAATCCAGAGCAAGAGACTCAAATCGCCACCTCACAATCCTTACCCTCTACAAGGAGGGCTTAGGCGATCGCCGATACCGGAAACACACCAAACAGCAACAAGCATAAAGCCAAAGAATAGAGAAGACATCTCATACCTCATACCTCATACCTCATATCTTTTTATATCTTGTATTTCACACTTCAAATCTCTAGCGCCAAAGGCGCGCACCCAAACCTAGTACCAGCCTATGAGCCCAAATTTCAACCGACTTGACGCCTATATGGCATTCCTGGGGGTCGAGAGAAACCTCTCCCCGGCCACGATCCAGAGCTATCAAGAAGATTTGCGCCATTTCGTTGGATGGTTAGACGAACATTCTCTAGATTTAAAAGCCCTAACCCCAGAAAAACTGGACGAATTTTTATCCGATGCGGCCGCTCACGAGGAATACTCCCCCACCAGCATCGCCAGGCATTTCTCCAGCCTCCGAGGATTTCTGAAGTACATGCAGAACCAGGGCGAGTACGATTTCAGTACCGAGAGCATGCTGGCCACACCGCGACTGGGCCACTACCTGCCCCAATACCTAACCCGCGAAGAAGTGGACAGCGTATTCGAAAGCGCCGCCAACGGCAAGAACCCATTGAGAGACACAGCCATGTTCGAGCTGATGTATAGTGCGGGCCTTCGCATTTCAGAAACTTTGGGAATCAAGCTGACGCACCTGGACCTGGAAAACGAATGGCTGACCCCTATCGGCAAGGGCAACAAGCAGCGTCTCATTCCGCTAGGCAGCAAGGCCAAGGAAAACCTGAAAGAATGGATCGAGCGAGGTCGTCCCCTCACCCATCCGGAAACAGACAACGTAATTTTAAATTCCCGCGGCAAGCCCATGAGCCGCATGGGCGCTTGGAAGATCGTGCAGCAACATACCATGCACTTGACTAAGCAGGTATCGCCCCACACCTTCCGCCACAGCTTCGCCACCCACTGTCTCGAAGCGGGCATGGACCTCCGCGTGCTGCAGGAACTGCTGGGTCACGCCGACATCAGCACCACCCAGATCTACACTCATGTGGACAAGGAATTTATCAAGCAGGAACACAAGAGTTTCCACCCCCGCGAAGTGGCACAACGAGAATCTCGCGAGGATGGCGGAAAGAACGGGAATTAAACAAAACGAGAGGTAGAAATGCCCCTCGTTTTTTACTATCTTTGATTCGTTCAAATTTTAACCAAGGACTCAATAATGAGCAAGAATTACAAGATTGCAGTTCTCCCGGGCGACGGTATCGGTCCGGAAGTGATGAAGGAAGCTGTCCGCGTTCTGGACGTTGTTTCCAAGAAGTTCGGTTTCGACGTGAACGCAGAATGGGCCAACGTTGGTGGCGCTGCTTACGACGAAAGCGGTTCTCCGCTGCCGGAGTCCACCCTCAAGCTGGGTGAAGCTTCTGACTGTATTCTTTTCGGCTCTGTGGGTGGCCCGAAGTGGGAACACCTTCCTCCTAACCTGCAGCCGGAACGCGGTGCTCTGCTCCCCCTCCGTAAGCACTTCAAGCTTTTCTGCAACCTCCGTCCCGCTCGCGTCTATAAGGAACTGGCCGGTGCTTGTCCCCTCCGTTCCGACATCGTCGGTGACGGCTTCAACATTCTTACCGTTCGTGAACTGACTGGTGACGTTTACTTCGGTCAGCCCAAAGGCCGCGAAGGCGTTCCTGGCTCCAAGGAAGAAATCGGTTTCGACACCATGAAGTACAGCCGCTACGAAGTGGAACGCATCGCTCGCTTCGCTTTCGACGCCGCCATGCTCCGCAACAAGAAGGTTGCTTCCATCGATAAGGCTAACGTTCTGACCACTTCCGTTCTGTGGCGCGAAGTCGTGAACGATGTCATCAAGGACTATCCGGAACTGACCCTCGAACACCTCTACGTGGACAACGCTGCTATGCAGCTCCTGAAGCGCCCCCGCGACTTCGACGTCATGCTCTGCCCGAACCTGTTCGGCGACATCCTGACCGACGAATGCGCAATGCTCACCGGTTCCATGGGTCTTCTCCCCTCCGCTTCTATTGCAGAAGGTTCCTTCGGTCTGTACGAACCGGCAGGTGGTTCCGCTCCGGACATCGCTGGCAAGGGCATCGCTAACCCGCTGGCACAGATCCTCTCCACTGCACTCATGCTCCGTTACACCTTCAAGGAAGAAGAAGCTGCTCGCGCCATCGAAGCTGCTTGCGAAAAGGTGATTTCTCAGGGCTACCGCACTGGCGACATCTACCAGGAAGGCTGCACCAAGGTCGGCACCACCGGCATGGGTGATGCAATCATCGCTGCTTTGAAGTAATCGAAAACAGCAATTCGCTAAAAAAGGCAGTGTCTTGAACTAGTTTTTTAGTTCAGGCACTGCCTTTTCGTTAATTTACACTAAATCAAAAGCATTTTGAGCTATTTTACAATCAAAAAGGCCAAGACAACTGTCCTTAAAAGGGCTTTTTGTTCCATTCCGCCACGGATTTTACAAATAAATTAATAAAAAGGCGGTGGATTTCGGCATTTTTCATGCAAATCCACCGCCTTTGGGGCGTTTACGAACGAACCTGCGCAATCACTTTTGGAAAAGAGCGGCGATTTCTTCACAGGTCATGCAGGTGCGCTGTTCCAGCCCATCCACAATCACAAGCAAGGCCTTCTGGCAAGCCATCAGAATGTTGTAGCACTGCTCCACCACGTTGGTTTCCGACATCTGGAAGTAATAGCAAGCAGCCTGAAAGCTTTGGTAGTCCGCGTCACTGCGGTTCAGCTCCATAGGCAGTTCACGCATCACCGTATCTAGGTCACAAGCGAAATTCTTGCGGATAATGAATTCGGAAATATGGCCCGCAATGGCAATGTGAGCAGAGCCGTCCAGTTCACTTCCGGTAATGCGGGTAACGCCCGGACGATCCTTGGAATTTGTCATCTTCACATATTCCAGAGGACGCTTAAACAAAAAGGCAACCAGAGCATGCCCCGCCTCATGGCGGCACAGGCGAGAGTATTCTTCAGCACCGAAGAATTCCACCAAAGTTTCACGAGTTAAATTCTGTTCAGACATTTTTTACCATTCCAAAAATAGCATTCCAAACAAGAAATGCCGCATAGCGCGGCACCTCTCAAAGATTAGACTTTACTTTTTCTTTTTAGAAGTCTTCTTTTTTGCAGCAGCCTTCTTTTTAGTCGTCTTTTTGGCGGCAGCCTTTTTCTTGCTGGTTGCCTTCTTGGCTACAGGCTTCTTCTCCGGTTCGGGAGCGGGTTCAGCTGCAGGTTCCTCAGCAGGAGCTTCTTCAGCCACAGCCTCTTCTGCGGGAGATTCTTCGGCAGGAGCCTCTGCGGCAGGTTCTTCAACCGGAGCAACTTCAGAAGATTCTGCGGCAGGCTGTTCTTCTGTGGGAGCAGCATCATAAGCAGGTTCAGCAGAAGGTTCACCAGTCATATTTTCTGCAGCGGGTTCACCATAATTAGAATACGGATCCGTAGACTCAGAATTTTCATTCACACTAGAAGGAGCATATGCGTCATAGTTTTCTTCTACAACCGGTTCCGCCACAACAGCATCATTTACAGTAGCGGCCTTATCGGCTTCAGCAGATTTGCCAGACAAATCAAAATGAACCGTAATGGAACCACCAAACTTCACAGAACTCAGGCGGAAATTCACACCATGCTTACTGAAGTACTTATCCATGGTCAGATAGGTGCAGTCGAACTCTACACCCATATGGTACGGCAGCTGCACACCGACGTTTCCCGTTACGAAAAAGTCCTGAGGCTTATCCCACCAAGTCAAATAATTAGTGGCCGGAATCGGATATCCCACGCGAGCGCCAAGGTAAGGGCGAACCTTCCAGCTATCAGGGCCAATTACACCAACAGAAAGCCACAGAGGCACGGAAGGCATCACGACATTATAGCCGCCATCAGTCTGTACACTAAAAAATCCGAGGCCACCGCCAACCATAAGGGGACCGACCGGGAAAGCCAAATATTCGACACCAAGTCCCCACATAAAATCGGTATGGAGATCTCGGCTGGATTCAACACCTTTTACTTCTTTTTTTTCTTTAACGTTACCAGGTGCGTATCCTGAAACAAAGCCTTGAATCTGGGCTGCAGAGCTAAATGTTACAAATGCGCCCAAGGCAAGGGCTAATGTAGAAGAACCGATTTTCATGTCAAAACCCTCTAATAGTGGTACAAATATAGTTTTGTCAAACCACTATTACTCGTAAATTTTGACAAACATTTTTGATAAGACTACTGTACTGACTAATCCTCGAGGCAGCGAACGACATCGCATTCGATTTGACACGGTCACTACCTTGCAAAAAAGCATAGTCTGCATAACAAGTCATGAACACGTAATATGCGTATCGGCCATGATAATCTTCACTTTCATTTTGGGTAACGGACCAAAAATCAGATTCACAGCCGCCAACACTTTCAAACAAAGTTTCCCATTCCGCTAAACTGGGCAAATGCCATCCGTTGGGGCAAACACCTTGTACTGGAGCCAAAGCAAGAGCATCGTCTTTTAAACAATCACATACGACTCCATAGCCACAATTCTGCGGGTCATTCGCGTCATTAGCCAACGAGATCGAATCAATGGCAGCAATCCACGTATAGAGGCGTCCAAAAATGGAGCATTCATCGGCGTCATCATTACGGCACCAGGAACTTTCCTTGAGACTCGGGGTCTGCACAGAATCCGCATAGTTCAGATTCTCGGCCATCCAGGTTTGAGAGCCAATCACTACCGTTTTATAAATTTTTCCATCCCTTTCATCGACCAAGGTGCCATACGTAACGTCGGGATTAAAGAACGATTCCTTCTGAAAGAATCAGCCCCCGAAGACAACCCTTCAGATAGAGAACTAGATGAAATCATTTCTTCACTACTAGAAGGCGAAATATTTCCTGAAGAACTTACAGGCAACTCACTGGAGGAACTTGCAAAACCTTCATTCGGTAAGTCTGCAGAACTTTCACTGGATGAGATTTCATCAACTACACTTGAAGATGAAATTTCATTGACATCTTCATTTGTGGAAGTTCCACTATCGCCATCACCGCAGGCTTAAGCCAAGAAATCTTCTTAAAAAGATTCATAATAAGCTCCTAACTTTTAACAACCTGCAATGTAAAAAAAATCCGCCCCTGCGGTAAAGCAGAAAGCGGATTTTTCAAGCAGCGCGGTACATGCCCGCGACAAGACTTTTATTAGCCCACGAAAATACGGCCAGGCCGCATTCGACCCTAGCTACCCAACAAAGATACGGCCGTTGCGGAACAGCTGCATCCACGGACCGTCTTCGCCCCATTCAGCCGGATGCCAGGAGTACTGGCAAGTACGGAACACACGTTCCGGGTGCGGCATCATGACGAGAGCACGACCGTCTTCAGAGCAGAGGCCGTTGATAGCGAAGGGAGAACCGTTGGGGTTCAGCGGGTAGCGTTCGGTGTATTCGTGCTTGCCGTCCACGTAGCGGAGAGCCACGAGGCCAGTCTTCAGGCAGGCTTCTGCAGCGACCCGAGATGCGAATTCTGCGCGGCCTTCACCGTGAGCCACTGCGATAGGCAGCACAGAGCCTGCCATACCCTTCAGGAGCACAGCCGGAGTATCTTCCACCTTCAAGCTTGCGAAACGGGCTTCGAAACGTTCAGAGAGGTTCTGAACGAAGCGGGGCCAGTGCTTTGCGCCAGGAATCAAATCCTTCAGGTTGGAAACCATCTGACAGCCGTTGCAGACGCCCAAAGTGAAGGTATCCTTACGGTTGAAGTAGGCTTCGAATTCTGCACGAGCCTTGGGGTTGAACAAGATGCTCTTTGCCCAGCCTTCGCCAGCGCCAAGAACGTCACCGTAGCTAAAGCCACCACAAGCCACCAGACCATTGAAGTCCTTCAGGCTTACGCGACCGCTCAAGATGTCGGTCATGTGAACGTCGATGGATTCGAAACCAGCCTTGGCAAATGCGGCTGCCATTTCCAGTTCGCCGTTGACGCCCTGTTCGCGGAGGATAGCCATCTTCGGGCGGCTAGAGTAGTCCTTGATAATCTTTGCGCTTGCAGCCAAGTCGAAGGTGACCTTCGGAGTGATACCCGGATCATCCTGTTCCAACTTCAGCTGGTATTCGCTTTCTGCGCAAGCCGGATTGTCGCGGAGGGCGGCGATGCGGCGAGTGGTATCGGACCAGATAGCGCGAAGGTCAGAGAGGCCTTCAGCGTAGTCGCCAATCACGATGTTGTAAGTGTTGTTCAGCTTACCGATTTCAGAAACGGTGTCGCCAAGGCCAGCAGCAGCGAAGGCTGCCTTAACAGCGGCAACATCAGCATTTGCAACCTGAAGCACAGCGCCCAGTTCTTCGTTGAAGAGAGCGTCGATGACATTGCCCTGGAGAGCATTTACGTCCAAAGTAACACCAACGTGGCCAGCGAAAGCCATTTCGGTAACGGTAGTATAGAGACCGCCATCAGACTTATCGTGGTAAGCCATGATCTTGCCATCTGCATTGAGCTTCTGGATGGTTTCGAAGAAGGCGCGGAGTTCCTTTGCGGAATCCACATCCGGAGCCTTGTCGCCAAGCATGTTGTAAACCTGGGCTGCAATGGATGCACCCATACGGTTCTTGCCGCGAGCCAAGTCAACAAGCATCAAGGTAGTCTCCTTGTTCTGGATGAGCTGCGGGGTCATAGTCTTGCGAACGTCTGCGCAGGGAGAGAAGGCGCTGATGACCAGAGAGATGGGAGCAGTCACGCGGTGGCTACCCTTTTCGTCCTGCCATACAGTGCTCATGGACATGGAGTCCTTGCCCACCGGAATGGTGATGCCCAGTTCCGGGCAGAGTTCCATACCGATTGCCTTCACAGCTTCATACAGGTCGGCACCGTCACCTTCGTAGTTAGGAGTTGCCATCCAGTTTGCGGAAAGGTTTACGCGGCCCATATCCGGAACGTAAGCGGCAGCCATGTTGGTGAGGGATTCAGCAACAGTCATGCGGGCTGCGGCAGCCGGAGAGATGAGAGCGATAGGAGCGCGTTCGCCCATGGACATGACTTCACCTTCGTAGGTGTCCAGAGTTGCGCTTGTGACGGCGCAGTCAGCCACAGGAACCTGCCAGGGGCCAACCATCTGGTCGCGGCAGATCATACCGGTCACGGAACGGTCACCGATGGAGATCAAGAAGGTCTTGTCTGCCACAGTGGGGTTTGCGAGAACGCGGTGTGCAATATCCTTGATGGTTGCATCAGCAGGAACCACCTGAGAAGTAAGGGGACGCTTCTGGCTCTTTTCGTTACGGATCATGCGGGGCGGCTTGCCCAGCAAGACTTCCAGCGGCATATCGATGGGAGTAGAACCGAAGTGCTTATCGGTAAGAGTCAAATGCTTTTCGGGAATAGCTTCGCCAACTACAGCGTAGGGGCAGCGTTCACGCTTACAGATAGCGTCGAACACGTCAAGCTTGTTACCAGCAACAGCGATCACATAACGTTCCTGGGATTCGTTACTCCAGATTTCAAACGGGCTCATGCCCGGTTCGTCGTTAGGAACGTTACGGAGTTCAAACTTACCGCCGAGACCGCCATCGTTCACCAGTTCCGGGAAGGCGTTGGAAAGTCCACCTGCACCCACGTCGTGAATGAAGGTAATGGGGTTTTCTTCGTCCATTGCCCAGCAACGGTCGATGACTTCCTGGCAACGGCGTTCCATTTCGGGGTTTTCGCGCTGCACAGAAGCAAAGTCCAGAGATTCGTTACCAGCACCGTTGGCCACAGAACTTGCTGCACCGCCACCAAGGCCGATAAGCATTGCCGGACCGCCCAGAACTACCAGGTGGTCACCCGGATCGATGTGGCCCTTTTCGATGTGGTCGTGCTTGATGTTGCCGAGACCACCAGCCAGCATAATGGGCTTGTGGTAGCCGCGAACTTCGTTACCCTTTTCAGCAGAAACTTCCTGTTCGAAAGTACGGAAGTAACCCAGGATGTTGGGACGGCCATATTCGTTGTTGAATGCGGCACCGCCAAGAGGACCATCAATCATGATGTCCAGAGCGGAAGCGATACGGGACGGGCTGCCGAAGTCCTTTTCCCAAGGCTGAACGGCACCAGGAAGCTTCAGGTTGGAAACGCTAAAGCCAGTGAGGCCAGCCTTCGGCTTGGAACCCTTACCGGTTGCACCTTCGTCACGGATTTCACCGCCACTACCGGTTGCAGCACCGGGGAACGGAGAAATTGCTGTGGGGTGGTTATGGGTTTCCACCTTCATCAAGATGTCCACTTCTTCGTTGTGGAAGTCATACTTGTTGGTGCGGGGGTCAGCGTAGAAACGACCGGCGGTTGCACCCTTCATCACGGCAGCGTTATCCTTATAGGCGCTGAAGATGTTGGTGTTGTGCAGAGCGTAGGTGTTCTTGATCATCTGGAACAGGGACTTGTCCTGCTTGACACCGTCGATGGTCCATTCGGCACCGAACACCTTGTGGCGGCAATGTTCGGAGTTGGCCTGAGCGAACATGTACAGTTCCACGTCGGTGGGATTGCGCTTGAGAGCGGTAAAGTTGTTGACCAAGTAGTCAATTTCGTCGGCGGAAAGAGCGAGGCCCATGGCCTTGTCAGCCTTCACCAGGGCTTCGCGGCCTTCGGTGAGCACCGGAATAATGTTCAGGGGACGCGGTTCTTCCTTGCTGAAGAGAACGTCCAGGGAAGCGGTGTCTGCGAATACAGCCTGAGTCATGCGGTCGTGGATCTTGGATTCGATGACCTTGCGAGAGTCGGCGGAAGCGGCACCGTCAAACTTCACGTAGTAGGCAATGGCGCGTTCGATACGCTTGATAGCGGGCAGGCCGCAGATGTGAGCGATATCGGTAGCCTTGGAGCTCCAGGGGCTGATGGTACCCGGACGGGGGCAAACCACGAACAGTTCACCTTCCAGGGCCTTGGCTTCACGCATGGGGCCGTAGTGGAGCACCTTTTCCAGAGTTTCCTTTTCGGAAGCGGAAAGATCGGCGGACAGATCCACCACATGGAGGAATTCAGCGTAGACGCTTGTGACGTTCAGGTTTTCTTTCTTGAAGTCAGCCAGAAGCTTCTGGAGACGGAAATCCGACAGAGCCGGAGTACCACGAAGAATGAGCATTTTTACCTCTTGCCGGGGGTTAGCCGGCACCTTGTGTTATTTGTTTTTACGAGGGGAAAGATAGTAAATAGTGGTTAGTGGTTAGTGGTTAGTGGCTAGTGATTAGCAGGTGAAGAAATGCAAAAAATCCTCGCATTTCTGCGAGGATTTTTGTAATTCTTTGAGTATCAATGAGTTAGGTTTTCCGCACCAATTCTAGCTCGCCAGATTAGCGCTTCTTGCCCTTCTTACCCTTGGCAGCCTTCTTGGGAGCCGGAGCTTCTTCCACAACAGCTTCTTCGCCTTCTTCTTCATCTTCGTCAGATGCAGCAACAGCGGCATTGCCCAGAAGAGCATTCACGTTCACAGAGACGAGGCCAGAAAGGGACTTCACTTCGGTCTTCTTGTCGACTTCGACCTTGGCGAAGTTAGAAACGATGTAATAATCGGAGCTAGCTTCGAACTTACGAGTCTTGTTGGCAATGCTCATGGTACCCTTTACAGAGGGGAAGAGCTTTGCTTCGAGGCGAGCCTGATCCTGAGAAGTCTTTACGCTCTGAACAGCTTCGCAAGCCAGGGTCCAAACGCCCTTGTTGGTCTCGATGGAGTTGTTCACATACTCAATGATCTGGGAAGCGCCCTTGAAGGACTTGGTAGTGGTCTTTTCGTAGTGTTCAGTTGCCTGAGAAACGTAGCTACCCTTCTGCATCAGAAGAGTTGCCAGCAAAAGCACAACCACGACAGAAAGAGCAATGGAAATATTCTTCATGTTCATCGTTCATTACTCCTTATTCAAAGTGGTAGGGAGCCGGAGCTTCCAGCTTAAAGTTTGCACCCATGTTGTATTCGGTCAGAGCCTTGTAGTCAGCGGTCTTCAGCTTGCCCTTTGCGAAGGTGAAGCTAATGACGCAGTTCTTACCGCAAGCCACTTCCTTGACGCCGCCTTCATTCTTCAGAAGGAACTTGTCAGCAAGGCCAGCCTTTTCGTAGATGGAGTTCTGAGCCTGAGGAGGAATGCCTGCAGCGTTGTACATATAGGAAAGTTGCTTGAAACGGGCATCCTTGTCTTCTTCGATAGCCTTTGCGGTGGCATCAAAGGTAGCTTCGGTCTTGTCGCCGGTCAAAGTGGCAAAAACGAGCTTCCAGGCCATGCCGTACTGGTCAACAGCCTTCCACTGTTCCTGAACAACACCGTTAGACTGTTCCAGGTAGGCACCCACCTGTTCGCCAACGGACTTCTGAGCCTGGTCATTATAAGTACCCTTGAGGATCATCATCAAGGCAAACAAGCCGATAATCAATGCGATATCTACAATAAGTAGAATCTTGAACTTTTTGTTATTCATAGATTTCCTTTTTACAAGTTTATGCAGGGGTGAATTTAACTTCTTATTTCCAAAATAACAAACTAAGCTTTGTAAAATTACCACAAAAGGGGCTTTTTTCAGTTATAAATGGAGAATTAATCTATATTGGAGGCCATGAGTGATTTGCTTCCATCCCAGATTATATTCAACAACCTCAAGGAAATGCTGAAGGCCAAGAACACGGCCCACGAGTCCATGTTCAAGTTCCACTGGAAAAAGATGTGGCCCTTCAACCTGATCTGGCCCCAGGTGGATTTCGAGCGAATCGTACGACTGATGAGCGAACTGCGCAAGAACGTCATCAATCAGAAGAACCTCGTGGGTCAAGCAAAAGGCAAGGCCAAACCTTTTGAAAAGACCTTCCTGAACGCGGTGCCCGCCTATCTCGACGCACTGGACGAATCCTGCAAGTTCCTTGGCGAAGCCGCCCAATGGAAACAGGACATGCTCATGAAAAAAATTCGCAAGGACATCAAGTTCAAGCGCGACGTAACCGAATGGAGCCGCATCCTGAAGGAATACGAAGACGCCCAGGGGAACTTGGTACGAGCAGGCGCCCTTGTGCAAATGGGCTGGGGCGAAGTGGTCCAAAACCTAAACCAGGCGTAAAAAAGCCCACCCTATGGCAACCGTAAGCGTCATTATTCCGGTATACAATACCGCCGAATATCTGGAAGCATGCCTTATCAGCGTACAGCACCAGACCTTTGCCGACTTCGAAGCCATTGTCGTTAACGACGGTTCCACAGACAACTCTGCAGAAATTGTCGAAGAATTCATCAAACGTGATGAACGTTTCACGCTTCTGTCCCAAGAGAACGCAGGACTTTCCGAAGCCCGCAATGCAGGCCTCCAGAAGGTCTCCGCCCCCTGGATTACATTCGTCGACAGCGACGACATGATCGCCCCCACATTTCTAGAAACCCTGCTCAAGGCTTCACAAGATTCCGATGCAGAGATTATCTGCTGCGGGTCCAACAGCTTTACCGAATTGCCCGCCAAGATTCCAGGAAACCGAAGCAAGTCCATCCAGAAAATCTGGTCCCCCGAAGACGCCCTTATCCAGGCGCTGTACCAAGACAGGATTCCCGACCATTCCGCATGGAACAAACTTTACTCATCAAGGCTCTGGAAAGACGTCCGCTTCCCGAGGGGCAAGTACTTCGAGGACCTTTGTACCATCCCGCAGATTTTCTTGAGCGCAAAGGAAATCCGTTCCGTAAGTTTGCCTCTATATCTGTACCGCAAACGCGAAACCAGCATCCTGAATTCCGCCTACAATTTAAAGAAAGCGGAACTGCTAGACATCGCCGAAAACCTTTGTACGACTATCACGGAAAAAATAAGGAACCCGAAGTTACTTCGTGCCGCAAAGAACATGCTCATCAGCACCAGCTACAGCATTCTGAAGCGCACCCCCGATACCGACGAATTCCAGGATTACCGCAATCGCGCCTGGAATCACATCAAGGAACTTCGATTGCAGAACCTGTTGGATTTCAAGGTTAGACTTCGCAACAAGGTGGCCAACGTAATCTCTTTCGGAGGCCGCGACGTCTTGCAAAAAATGCTTAGGAGGGATGAAAAATGATTCCTAGGAAAATTCATTACTGTTGGTTTTCCGGGGAGCCGTTCCCTGCTGATGTAACCCAATTTTTGGACGGATGGAAACAAGTTCTACCCGATTACGAACTGATCCTTTGGGACCGTTCCAAAGCCGAAGCCACAGGCATTCCCTGGGTAATGCAGGCCCTCGCCCAAAAAAAATGGGCCTTCGCCGCAGATGCAGTCCGTCTGTACGCCCTAGAAACAGAAGGCGGCATCTATCTCGACACCGACGTTGAAGTCGTGAAAAGTTTCGATCCGTTAATGGGCCGCGAATATTTCTTCGGATTCGAAAACGGATCCCGCCGCATAGAAGGCGCGATTCTCGCCGCAAACAAAAATCACCCCGCCATTACAAAAGCCCTGGACTTCTACAGACAAGAATCATTCAACTACACAGAATCCCAGGTGAATGAGCTGGTCTTGCCCAACATCCTTGCCAACGCCTTTAACAGTCTGCGTGACCCTTTGGAAATTTTCCCAGAAGATTTCTTTTCACCCAAAAGCTTTATAGACGGCAAGATTCGCGCCACTGCAGAAACCTACTGCATCCACCACTTTCAAAGTAACTGGAGACCGGAATCCGTCCGCAAGGGAATTGAACGTCGTCAAAAGCTTTACAAGATTTTCCCGACACCGGTCGCCAAGATTCTCTCCATTCCCCTTGCCCTTTGGACAAACCTAAAGTCACTGGGAATTGCAGGAACCATCAAGAAAATTTTCAGACGATAACGGCGTTTTGAATCAGACGTTAAAACGGCGGTCCAGAATAAACTTGGGCACAAACAGCTTCGGGAACCTTTTGAAAAAGTCCCAGGAGAACGAGGCTAGCTGAGGAATCCTGCGAACGGCCTCGGCCTTGTTGGTATAAGCAAGCATGGAGAACCAATGGGACTTCCAGATTTTCACAGCTTTCGGGTAAAGGGGATGATCGGAGTAACGAGCCAGCGCCTTTAAGAACGTGCCATACATCAAGGTACTGTTGCTGGACATGTTGTTTCCGTGAACGCGATAGTAGCAGCACAAGGTAGGCAACACAGGTAACGTTCCAAACCTATGGAAGAACTTCAGCCACTGGGGAAAATCCTCGAAAGGGAATTCCTTATCATAGCCGCCCATATCACGGAATACATCCAGGCGAATCATTTCGGAACAACCGTGAACTTCTTTCTTCCCCATGAAAAATTCCTCGAATGTCACTTGAGGAACAGAACGGGTATAGCGCGGGTCCGGGGTTTCGCCATGATTCCCTTCCCCATCCATCACCACAATCTGTCCGAAGCATACGGGAACTTCAGGATGACTTTCCAGGTACTGACTTTGTTCAGCCAATCGGCCTGCAGGCATCATATCATCTGACGCCATGGAGCAAAAATACTTGCCCTTCGCCATAGAAAGCAATTCATTCATGGTCGCCACCACCCCTTTGTTCGGACGATGGACGTATTTGAAGTGGAACTCGTTTGCCAAGCGTTCAAGAATCTCGGGCGACCTATCGGGACTGCCATCATCAATAACGATCAATTCAAAGGACACGCCCTCTTGAGCCATTACAGAACGGACAGCCGCCTCTACAAAACGTTCATGCTTGTAGCAGGCCATCAGCACAGAAACGATTACTGCTGATTCCATTTCAGCCTCCGGACAACAACGAACATAACTGCAAAGTATAGGAAGTTTTCTACGGCGTAAGCCATCATGGGCCCCTGAAATTCCACCAGTTTCATTAGGATCAGGGAACCTGCGGCCAGAAAAATTTCCGAACCAATTTCAATGGAAAGGAACTTCTTTGTTTCGCGGCGAGCGATCAGGACCAGTGCCAAGGAAAATCCACCAGCCCTAAAGAAATCTCCCAACAGTTGATAAAACAGATAATCGGCGGCACCCATATAGGCTCTTGAAAAAAGGATTTGCACTAGGAGACCGCGGCACAAAAATAAAGCCGTCACCATCACCAGAGAAATTCCCATCACACGCAAGAGCAAGGGATTAAACAACTTGAAAAATTCCTGCCTAGTCTGCTGGGCCGAAACCTTCGGCAGGATAATCACGGTAAGAATAGCCGACATCATCATGAAGAGGAAGTCCGAAACCTTCAACACACTCTGCCAGATGCCGGCGGCATCCTGCCCAAAGTTCGAAGCCACTGCGGTTCGGATTACCGTAAGCACAACGGGAGTCATGACCATGGGAACCAAGCCCATCAAGGCATAAGAGACCCAAGGTTCACGAATATCGGCTGCCGTAGACCAGACTTTCTTGACACTAAAACCAGCCTGGCTTGCAATGCGGATGGCAAAAAAGGCGGCCACGATGGACTGGGTCGCAATAATAGAAAGGACAGACAGTTGGCCCGTATAAAGGAAAAATGCAACCCATAAAACTTGCCACAAGGAAGCCACAATATTGATAAGCGCCCACTTGCGATTTTCACCCATACCGTTCATGACGGCAGCACAGATGGCAACAATATTGGTAGCGAATACACCTGGCAAAGCAAACAGGATTGCTGCCTGCACCAGTCGAGTATTCATCCCAGGAAACAGAGTTTCCAATGGAGCCATGAAACAGAACAGAACTGCAGCCACAAAAGTGAACAGGCTCGCAAAAGTTGTCAGACGAAGACCGCCTCGCCACACTCCAAGAAGTTGCTTTTCGTTCTTGAAATTCTGAGCGGTCAGGCTAGTCCAGCCATTCTGAAGAGCAAGACTGGAAGTGGCCTGCCCGATAGTCAACAGGTTCATGAACTGCCCGACACAGGCAAAGGCTGCAGGCGGCAAGAAAACAGCCAAAAGCTTGTTGATGGCAAAAGCCCTCAAGGCGTTAAAAGCCGTTACCGCACCCGAACCCAGGAAACTTTTCACAAACATAGACTAATCCTTAAAGTTGTTAACGCCTTCAATTACTGCTGCAATTTCATCTTCAGTCATGAAGGGGTGTAAAGGCAGGCTCAACTCCTCATTGGCCAGACGTTCTGCAACTGGGTAAGCCCCGGTGGAAAAATCATCGGCAAAAGCCTTCTGCAAATGGGGCGGCGTCGGATAATGAATAAGCGTTTCTACACCACGATTTGCCAAATGTTTTTGAAGGGCGTCGCGACAACTTTCGCCATTAGGCAGTTCGCAGTGTACCGCAAAAATATGCCACACACAATCCGCCACAGTACCGGCGGGCACAGAAACAGCAGCCTTTGGCAACCTCACCAGCGGATTTCTGATTTCGGCCAGGTAGCGGTTAGCGATTTCATTACGGCGGCGGTTTTCTTCGTCCAGTCGAGGAAGCTTCACGGACAGGACTGCAGCCTGAATTTCATCTAGGCGGGAATTTTCACCGGCAAACTCGTGAACATACTTCTTTTCGGAACCATAATTTGCAAGTTTGCGGACAACGGCAGCCAATTCGCCATCGCTGGTAACCACAGCGCCGGCATCCCCAAGGGCCCCCAGGTTCTTTCCCGGGTAGAAACTGAAACCGGCTGCGTCTCCGAGATTCCCGGCGCGAACAACGCCATTTTCAGTAGCAAATGACGCGCCATGAGCCTGGGCCGCATCTTCCAGCAAAAGAAGATCGCGAGTCTCTGCAAACTGTTTCAGTTCCATCATGGGGCAAAGACGACCGTACAGGTGAACCGCCAGAATTGCCCGAACCTTAAGACCGTCCTGCTGGGCACCTGCAAACGCACGATCCACAGAAACGGCACTCAAAACCGCAGTTTCTGCATCCGGTTCCGCAGGAACCGGCACAAGATTAGCAGCCTTTACCGCAAGCCATGAGGCAATAAAAGTATTGGAAGGAACAATGACCCCGTCGCCAGGCTGCAAACGGCCCAAGGAGACATAACCCTTCAAAATCAAGGCCAAGGCCTCAAGACCATTCCCTACCCCGACGCAATGGCGAGATCCACAGTATTTGGCAAACGTCTCTTCAAAACCGCCGCATTCCTTGCCACGGATATACCAACCAGAATCCATCACACGATTGACAGCCTCCTTTATTTCGGAGCCGTAGGAATCGCTTACTCGCTTCAAAGGGTAATAGGGAACTTGAATCATGAACCTCAAAGTAGAAAATATCCCTATTTGAAAAACAGTCTAAAGCATTAAAACCGATAAAACCACCATTTTAATGGACAATCTAAAGTTTTCATCCATCGTTAAATACTAATTTGTGAATATGTTCGAGATTTTGCCCTACAACAAGGAATTGGACCAACGACTGGACCGGTTTGTGAACCGGGAGTCCGTCAACGGCACCTTTCTACAGACCCGGCAATTTTTGAACTACCATCCGGAAGATCGATTCAAGGATGCAAGCTTCGCCATCCACAAAAGCGGAATCATAACAGCCTATTTCCCCGGCACGGTTACAGCAGACGGAGAATTCATATCCCACCAAGGTTCCACCTTCGGCGGCCCCGTCATTTCAAAGGATTTTTACACCGCCAGCCGCCTGCAGGAAATCCTGAAATTCGCCGACGAATATTTCGCAAAGAATTTTAGAAGAGTCCGTCTGAAACTAACCCCGGCCGTATTTAGTCAGGAATCCCCTGCCCTTGTGGAATACCTGTTAGAGCACCTGGGCTACGAAAGACATACTGAACTAAGCGCCGTAACAACCATCGTTTCTGCGCCGGATGGAACATTCGCCGATCCTTTTGATCTCTGCGAAGGGGCTAAGCGCAGACAGGTTAAAGCATACGAAAAATACAAGGCCGAACACAAAGACATCATTTACCGCCCCATCGAGGCTGAAGAACTCGGACCGTTCTACGAATTTCTGAAAATTTCAAAAGCCAAGTACAACGTCAAGCCAGTCCATTCCATCGAGGAAATCAAGGATCTCGCTTCCGCCCGCATTGCAGATAACATTTGGCTTCGAGGCATTTTCGGCAAAGATGAAACCGGCAGGGAAAACCTCATCGCAGGAGCCATGTTCTTCGTCTTCCCTGAAACCAAGGCCGTACACTACCAGTACATCGCCCCAGACCCAAGCTTTGACGCATTCAACCCAACCGTGGCAGTCCTCACGTCCATCATGCGCGAAGCGGCAACCAAGGGTTTCAAGAACGTGTCCTGGGGAATCTCCACCGAAGATGGCGGCAAATACCTGAACGAAACCCTGTTCAAGTTCAAGGAAGGCCTAGGCGGCAAAGCCTCCCTCAACACCTACTACACAAAAAATTTTTAACGACGCAGGGGCCGTAGCCCCCATGCATCATCTAACTTCTTTGAGGAAGTCTTCATATTCATATATGTAGTCGGCTTCTTCGTAATGTTCCGAAGCAAGAACCATGCATACTGCGCCAGAAGAGAAATTCTCGATTTCACGCCAAGTCATGGTGGGGATATACAACCCCTTGTAGGAACGGTTCAACTGGAACTTCTGACGTGTCTTACCATCGTCCAGAACCACGTCAAAACTGCCACTGGCCGCAAAAATCAGCTGACGAAGCTTGCGATGGGCGTGCCCCCCGCGGGTAGATCCACCGGGAACATCATACAGATAATAAACACGCTTGATATCGAAAGGGACCAGTTGTCCCCCTTCCACAACACTCAAATTACCACGTTCATCGTGTACAATAGGAATATCAATAATCTGCGGTTCGTTCCAATTCATGAGATAAATATAGACAAAATGGAGTGAGGAACGCTGCGCTTCAGGTGTGAGGTCGCACGCAAGCGTGCTAGAGGTTTTATAGGGGGTTAATGGTGCATTTTTCTGACATCTAGCGTCGCTAGACGCGACCAGACCCCCTCTAGGAGCTCCGCTCCGACCTCACCACCTCGTTCCTCCGGTGGAAGTTTCCCCGCTGGTAGCCGGATTTCCTTGCGTGAACTCCTATGACACTTGAAAACCCCTATTGGATTTTCTATATATAGCTCCAACATCTAGCGTATGTCGTGTTAAGCTCTACCAGCATACGTCATTAACCAAAGAGCTTCCTTTTACGAGGTTAATATGTCCTCTTTCCGTGGACCTAAGGGCAAGGTTGCCCGTTCCCTGGACCTTGCTGTTTCTCAGAAGACTCAGAAGGCTCTCGACCGCCGTCACTTCGCACCTGGCCAGCATGGTCAGAACCGCAAGAAGTCCTCTTCTGTTTACAAGCAGCAGCTCGTCGAAAAGCAGCGTCTCCGTTTCACCTACAACATTTCCGAAGCACAGCTCGCTAAGGCTTACGCCGAAGCAAACCGTCGCGCAGGTTCTGCTGGCGACAACCTGATGATCTTGCTCGAAACCCGTCTGGACGCAGCAGTGCTCCGCATGGGCTTCGCTCGCACCATCTTCGCTGCTCGTCAGTATGTTGCTCACGGTCACTTCACCGTGAACGGCGTCCGCAGCTTCTCTCCCTCTCGTCAGCTCAAGGCCGGCGACGTGATTGCAGTTCGCGAACAGTCTAAGGAACATGCACAGATCAAGGAAGCACTCGCCGCTGGCGCAGCTGTTCCCGAATATCTGACTGTCGATGCTAACAAGATGTCCGGCTCTCTCGTGAAGCTCCCGCTCCGCGACCAGATCCCCGTTCAGCTTGAAGAACAGCTCGTTGTGGAATACTACTCTCGCTAGTAATAAACACCTTATTTTAAGCCTACTCCGCAAGGGGTAGGCTTTTTTTAGTCTTTAAAATAAACCAGCGGACACTCCCAGCGGACACTCCCAGCAGACACTCCAGCAAACACTCCCAGCAAACACTCCAGCTGGGATTCCAGCGGACACTCCCAGCAAACACTCCCCCGATGATTCCAGCAGGGACTCCAGCAGAGATTCCAGCGGACACTCCAGCTGGGATTCCAAGCAAAGACTCCAGCAGACATTCCAGCGGACACTCCCAGCAAACACTCCCCCGATGATTCCAGCAGGGACTCCAGCAGAGATTCCAGCGGACACTCCAGCAGACATTCAGCAGAGATTCCCCAGCAGACACTCCAGCAGGGATTCCAAGCAAAGACTCCAGCGAACATTCCCCCGATGATTCCAGCGAACATTCAGCAGGGACTCCCCAGCAGAGATTCCAGCGAACACTCCAGCTGGGATTCCAAGCAAATACTCCAGCGGACACTCCCCCGATGATTCCAGCGGACACTCCCAGCAGGGATTCCAAGCAAAGACTCCAGCGGACACTCCCCCGATGATTCCAGCGAACATTCAGCAGGGACTCCCCAGCAGAGATTCCAGCGAACACTCCAGCTGGGATTCCAAGCAAATACTCCAGCGGACACTCCC